>DBGFNI010000180.1:0-3182 GCA_048527645.1 Eubacteriales bacterium
GCGGCATTGCTGCCAAACGGTTTTCAAGACCGCCTCGTTATGACCACTTCGATATCCCTGCATCGATGCGGCAAAGCGGGTAGGCAAAAGGTGCTTGCTGTGCGCTGCCCGATTTCCGACAACGGCGTGATTATATCATATTTGCGCGAAAATGTCAAGTAATTGCTGCAAATTCAGGCGGCAAAGGGGGTGTCGGCGTGCAGCCGGGCGAATCGTGCTGCACGCGGAGATGCTTACGACGCGGGCACGGCGTCTGCGGACGTTGTATGAGCCGTGCTTTCCGTGTCGGCGCTTGCAGATGCGTCCGGTTCGGGAGACAGAATTGCCTGCACAAGCGTCTGGGCGATCACCCTGTGACCGGCGGCGTTGGGGTGCGGGTCGGGATAAGAAAACGGGCTGCTTGGATCGGAGGCGTTGACCAGCACGGTTTCGGTATCGGCGAACGCCTGCGCGACGGGGACAAGCCGATATCCGTTTTCCGGAGCGCATGCCTCCAAAACGCGGTTGACGGAACGGACAGCGGCGGCGCTCAACGCACTGAACGGGACATTGATGCTGCCGATGGGGATGGTCTGACGCACGGTGGCATAAGGGTTATATACCGACAGAAAATAAAGCGGCGCATCGGTGTTTTGCGCGCGGATCAGTTGGCAGATCTGTTTCAGATCCTCCCGAAGGCGATCGGTGCCGCCTGCTGCGTCGGTTTTGAATTTCTCATAGCTTTTGCTGACCGCAGCGGAATTGACGGTGTATTGAACACTTCCGTCCGTGCTGACCGACTGCTCTACACAGGCGCTCAGAAAATCTATGCCGGGGCCGAGCACATTGTTTGCGCCGATGCAGACCGTGATCAGATCGGCGTTTTGCAGTTCGGGCAGTTCGCCCTGCAGCAGGGAGAGCAGATCAGAGCTGTCATCGCCGGAAATGGCATAATTGTATTCATTCCAGTGCGTATTCTTCTCCTGCTGTGTCAGTGCAGCGGCGGTCAGGGCAGAATAGCGCTGTGCCGGTGCATCGGAAAGTCCATAGCCCGCGGCGATGGAATCGCCGAGCGTGACCATTGTTCTTTCGCGTATTTCAACGGCAGCGGTCGTTTCGGCGGCATGCTGCTCGGTTTGTGCTTGTGCTTCGGCGTTTGCAGGCTGTGCCGTCCGGCAGCCGGTGCACCAAAGCAGTGCGGGCAGCAGCAGAAAAAGCGACAGCTGTCTGCGATATTTGAAATGTGAAAATAGCATGGTGATTTCCTCCGTCCCGACAAGCCAAAGACGCTTGCCGTTTCACTTTTTTATTATAGCAGAGCAGAGTGCCGATGTAAAGAATACAGCCGATTTTTCTGCATATTATTGACGGCATGCCTGACATTGGAGTATAATGTTGGTAGTTGAAATGACGGCGAACTGCCGTACATGGAAGGGTGTGATGGTGTGGAACAGATCGTATCTGTTGACGTGATGCGTGAGAGCGACCGGCTGTCGATTGCGGCGCTGGAGGACAAGCGGACGCTGATGCGCCGCGCGGGACAAGCGGTGTTTGAAAGCTATGCATGGAAGGGACCGACAGCGATTGTGTGCGGTACGGGCAACAACGCCGGAGACGGCTATGTGTTGGCAAAGCATTTGCAGGAAAGCGGCGTTTCGGTGCGTCTGTTTTTGGCAGAGGAGCGCTTTTCGCAGGACGGCGCATACTTTTTTGCGCAGTGCCGGGAGGCGGGAATTTCATACAGTATTTGGAACGGTGAAGATTTGTCCCCGTATTGTGAAATTGCCGACTGTCTGCTCGGAACCGGCTTTTCCGGCGTGCCGCGGGGAAAAATCGGGGAGATGATCGACGCTGTCAACGCGGCGAAGGACAAGGGCGCATTCGTCCTGTCGGTGGACATCAACAGCGGGCTCAACGGCGACACCGGTCTGTGTGAAAAAGCGGTGCGCTCTGACCTGACTGTCAGCATCGGCTATTATAAAACAGGTCATTTTCTCAATCAGGCAAAGGATCTGATCAGCAGAAAAATCAACTGCAATATCGGCATTGCGCTGCACGGAGAAAGCATCTGCTATCCCGACCCTGCCGATTTCAGCCCATATTTACAGCAGCGGCCGCATTTTTCCCATAAAGGCATGTGGGGATATGTTACCGTAATGGGCGGGTGTCTGTCCTATTCCGGTGCGGCAAAGCTCGCCAACCTCAGCGCGTCCGCGCTGCGCTGTGGCTGCGGGGTGGTGCGGCTTGCGGTGCCGGACTGTTTGAAAAACGCAGTGCTGCCGTATCTGTTGGAGAGCACGCTGTGTGTGATGCCCGACCGGGACGGGCATATGATTTTTGACGAGAAGGCGCTGCAAGAGGCGTTTGGCGGGATTCGCGCTGCTGCTCTCGGCATGGGCTGGGGCAGCGGAGCAGAGTATGCTGATATTCTTAATTGGATTCTGCGCACGCAATGTATCACGCTGATCATTGACGCAGATGGCATCAATACACTGGCGAAAATGGATCTTTCCATTCTGCGTCAGACTGCGTGCCGCGTCATTCTGACACCGCATCTGAAGGAATTTGAGCGGCTGTCCGGCGTACCGTTGGAAAAAATCCAAAAAGAGCCGCTGCGCATCGCGCAGGAATTTGCCGCGGCTTATCACGTGATTCTGCTGCTGAAAGGAACGGCAACCGTGGTGACAGACGGGACGGAAACATATCTTTGCGACCGCGGCTGTGCCGGAATGGCGACGGCGGGCAGCGGAGATGTGCTCTCCGGTGTGCTGTGCGGTCTGATGGGATACTGTCCGCCGACGGCAGGCGCAGTGTGCATGGGCGCGTGGCTGGCAGGGCGCGCGGGAGAACTGGCACAGGCACAGAGCAACGCGGTCAGCATGACGGCGGGTGACACGGTTTCGATGCTGCCGCAGGCGGTGGGGGAGCTTTTGAAGCAGTCTGCAAACGGTGAACGGGAAGAGCAGGGGTGAGACGCGATGCAAAGAGAAAACGAAAAACAACTGTATCGGAAGAACGAATTGATTTATATTTCACTTGCCTTGCTTTTGTTGGGGGCGTTTTTGAGTTTTGTTCCGGACACTGACGCCGGGACGGTTTGCCGGTTTGGCGGGGTGCTGCTTTGCATCGGCGGTGCGCTGCGCATCGTTTCCTACTTTACCGCTCCGGGAACGCAGCTGTTCGGCTCTTTTCAGCTGGTGCAG
>DBGFNI010000181.1:0-7236 GCA_048527645.1 Eubacteriales bacterium
TATACCGGCAGACGTGTCGGAACAAAGAAACAAGGAGCGTGAAATACATGAAGAGTTATCCCAAAATCGGTATTCGTCCGGTCATCGACGGCCGTTGGGGCGGCGTGCGCGAAAGTCTCGAGACGCAGACCATGGGCATGGCACAGGCAGCAAAGGAGCTGATCGAAGCCAATGTCAAGCATCCCGACGGTACCCCCGTAGAATGTGTGATCGCGGATAAGACAATCGGCGGCGGCGAAGAGGCAGCACGCTGCGCCGCAAAATTCGATACCGAGAATGTATGTGCCACGCTGTCCGTGACCCCCTGCTGGTGCTACGGCAGCGAGACGATGGACCTCAATCCCACCACCATCAAGGCTGTCTGGGGCTTCAATGGTACAGAGCGTCCCGGCGCGGTCTACCTGGCAGCGGTGCTTGCCGCACACGCACAGAGAGGTCTGCCCGCATTTTCCATCTACGGACACGATGTGCAGGACGCAACGGATCGCTCGATTCCCGAGGATGTCGCAGAAAAAATCCTGCGTTTCGCACGCTGCGCGGCTGTGGTCGGCGAGATGCACAACCACGCATACGTCAACCTGGGCGGCGTTTCCATGGGAATTGCCGGCTCCTACTGTGACGCGTCCTTTATGCAGAAATATTTGGGTCTGCGCGCAGAATGGGTCGATCTGACCGAGGTGCTGCGCCGCATGACGCTGGAGATTTACGATCACGACGAATATGAAAAGGCGCTTGCGTGGATCAAAGCAAACTGTCCGGAGGGCGAGCCCACACAGAATACTGGGAAGGAATTTGCAGAGATTGTGGAGAAATCCCGTACGATCGACCCGGACAAGCAGTGGGAATTCATCACCAAATTCACGCTGATTTGCCGCGACATCATGCTGGGCAACGAAAAGCTGGACGAAATGGGCTGGCACGAGGAAGCGCTGGGCAGAAACGCAATTGTCGGCGGCTTCCAGGGGCAGAGAATGTGGACCGACTGGCTGCCCAATGCAGACTTTACCGAAGCGATCTTCAACTCTACCTTTGACTGGAACGGCAAGCGCGCTCCGCTGGTGCTGGCAACCGAGAACGATACGCTCAACGGCATCACCATGCTGTTTATGAATCTGCTCACCGGGCAGGCTCCCTGCTTCTCCGATGTGCGGACATATTGGAGCCCCGATGCGGTCAAGCGCGTCACGGGCAAAGAGCTGCACGGTGTCGCAAGAGACGGCGTCATCCACCTGATCAACTCCGGTGCAACCGCACTGGACGCGACCGGCTGCTCCGTCAATGCCGCAGGCGAGGGCTGCATGAAGCCCTGGTGGGATATGGATGACAAGGATGTGGAAGCATGCCTCAAGGCGACAGACTGGCGCCGCGCCGACTATCAGTATTTCCGCGGTGGCGGCTTCTCCTCTCACTTCAAGACAGAGAGCCAGATGCCTGTCACCATGGCGCGCCTGTGCTTGGTTGACGGCATCGGCCCTGTGATGCAGATCGCCGAGGGCTACACAGCGGTGCTGGACGAGGATGTACATAATATTTTGGATAAGCGTACCGACTTCTGCTGGCCGACAACATGGTTCGCGCCCAGACTGACCGGCCACGGCGCCTTCACCGATGTGTACAGCGTCATGGCAAACTGGGGCGCCAACCACGGCGCATGGACCTATGGGCATATCGGCGCAGATCTGATCACGCTGTGCTCGATGCTGCGTATTCATGTTTCCATGCACAACGTGTCGGAAAAGAAGGTCTACCGCCCGCACTGCTGGAGCGCGTTCGGCACAGAGAATGCGGAAGCTGCGGATCTGAGCGCCTGCAAGCAGTACGGCCCGATGTTCAAGGCATAACACAAGACGGAATATTTTTAGGAAGGAACACAGAAAACCATGGCAAGAATCGAAATTCCCGTATCTGAATTTAAAGAAAGAGTCCAGCGCGCAGCGGAGAAAATCCGCGAAAAAGGACTGGATGTGCTGGTGGTCAACGGCTCTGAAGCAGATTATGCCAACACGCGCTATTTCAGCAACTTCTGGCCGGTATTTGAGCGCTGCGGCGTGGCGATTTCCGCGCGCGGCGACTGTGCGCTGATGGTCGGCCCCGAGAGTGAAATCTTCGCTGCGGACTTCGGCGTCATCGAAAAAATCTTCGTGCTGATGGAATACCGGGAAAGTGCGAATCCCGCATATCCCGAACTGCATGCACAGACATACAACGATGTTTTCAAGGCTTTGGGCGTCACCGGCGAGCACATCAAAATCGGCGTCGCCGCATGGCTGGACACCAACGTAGTCATGATGGAAGGGCTGAAAAATGCTTATCCCAAGGCAGAAATCATCCGCTCAGATGACATCATGGTCGCGCTACGCTCTGTCAAGAGCGACAACGAGATCGCCTGCCTGCGCGAAGCGGCGCGCATCACGCAGATCGCAACAGATGAAGTCATCAAAGCGCTCAAGCCCGGCATGACGGAGCTGCAGCTGGTCGGTATCGCACAGAAGACCATCTACGAAAACGGGGCGGAATATGAGGGGCTGCCGATGTACTGCTTCTCCGAGAAGAGCACCAAGCACGCCATCTCCCGTTCCTCCTATAAGGAGATTCAAAAGGGTGATATTGTGCAGCTCAACCTTTCCGCAAAGGTCTGCGGCTATTCTCCCTCCATCGGTATGCCGGTTTGCTGCGGCAAGCTCAGCCCCGAAAAGAGAGATCTGGTAGAATTCGGTCTGCAGGCTCACATGTGGACGGAAAAATATCTGAGAGCGGGCATCATGGCCTCTGATGTGGCAAAGGACTTTATCAAATTCTTTGAAGAGAATGGCAGACGGCAGAATTATTTCTACGGGCCGTGCCACGGACTGGGTCTGATCGAGGTAGAAAGCCCCTGGATGGAGACCATCTCCGACTACATTCTGCAAAAGAATATGACCTTCCAAATCGACACCTTTGTCATGGGAGACACCTTCGGTCTGCGCTGGGAAAAGCCCATCGCCATCACAGAGAACGGCGTGGAGATGCTCTGCGAGCGTCAGATCGGCAAAATTTACGAAATCGAATAAGCCATCGGCGATGATTGAAACGCGGATTGCCACCCTGCAGCGGGGGGTGATCCGCGTGTCACCGTTGTCACAATGTATGCCGCCGATCGGCGGCGGAACGGAGAGATGTCATGACAAACGACAAAGGCAAGACCGTATGGGTGTTTCCCGATCTGGAAATGCCGCCGGAGGGGGATTTTCCGCTCATCGGTCACGAATCTGTAATCATCCTGAACATGAATGATGCCGATGCAAATCTGCGTATGACGCTGTATTTTGACGATCGGGATCCCATCCGCGATATTCCCTGCACCGTGGCCGCAAACCGGGTGCGCTGCCTGCGCACCTACAACCCCGAGGATTTCGGCGGCGTGCAAATCCCGCGCGAAACCCAGTACGCGCTGCGCATCGACAGCGATGTACCGGTGGTCGTACAGTACGGACGGCTGGATACCCGCCAGCAAAACATGGCGTTTTACACCGTTATGGGATTTTCAAATTAGTCCCGGGAAAGGATATGGGAAAAATGGATAAAAATCAGGTTTATGTCATTCTCGGTGTTGACACCGAAACCGACGTGGGCAGCTTCACGCCCTTTTACGAAGGGGTGAAAAACGGCGTACCGAAGCTTTTGGAGATGTTTGACCGGCATCAGGTGAAGGGAACCTTTTTCTTCACCGGAGAAGCGGCGAAAATGAACCCCGAAATTGCAAAAATGGTTGCCCACAGCACAAGCGAAGTGGGCTGTCACGCGCTGTATCATGAGACGGTAGGCGATGAGCTGTTCCCTCTGCCGGATGTCAAGCCGCTGCTGCCGCACGAGGTTTTCCCGCGGCTGGAGCTGGCAACAAAATGGGTAGAAGAGGCGGCAGGCGTTCATCCCACCTCCTTCCGCTGTCCGCGGCTGTGGGGCTCCACCGCGGTGTGCAACGCGCTGGAAAAGCTCGGCTATCTGTGCGACGCCACCTATCCGATGTATTTTTACCGCGAGCAGTTTGCGCCGTATCATCCCGCCTATGACGACTGGACGAAACAGGGCGACATGAAGCTTTTGGAAATTCCGAATTTCGCGGACATGGTGATGGAATCGCAGGATCCGGGTCTGGAGCGCGACCGCGATCAGTGGCCGCAGTTCCGCACGGAGGGCGCGGACTTCGTCATGGATAAAATCAAAAAATTTGCAGCGTTTGCCGAGGAAAAAGGCGTTGCAAAGGTGATTTGTCTGTATATCCATCCGTGGGAATTCATCGAGTGTCAGGAAAGCTACCATTTCGGCGAGGCAACCGTCACGCCGGACCGCTTCATCACCAAAAACTGCGGCGATGTCGCATTAAAGGAAATGGATCGGCTGATCGCACTGCTGAAGGACTGGGGCGCGCAATTTGTGACCTGCGCGGAGCTGTGTCAACTGATGTAAGCTTGTCCGCGGCATAAAAGCAATACAAAAAATATAGGGCTCGCGGCATGCGAGCCCTTTTTGTCATGTCTGTCCGGTACGCCGGCAACGGTGCATGTCAGTGCAAAAAGCTGGGCGCGGCTGCCCGCAGCTTTTTGATGGCGCGCAGCTTACACTGATTGACCGCCTGCTTGGATACGCCGATTTTTTGCGCCATCTCTCCCGCCGTATATCCCCGCAACACAATCCCGTCAATACAGTGATACTCCCGCTCGGTCAAAAGCTGCTTGAGCATCATATGCAGCATCGCGGTTTGAATCGGCTGTTCCGATGCCGGATCGGGAATGACATACGCTCTGCTGTCCTCCTCCGCGCCGTTGTCCCAGTAAAACTCGTTTTGCCTTTTTTGCGCCTGCTTTTTGGACAGACGAATATACTCATGATGAACGGTTTTCTGAAAATAGTTGATCAGCGCGTAATCCGAAGAAACAGAAAAGCTGTCCGGGCGCACGGTATGTACTACCTCCATCAGCGAAAGCCGTAGCGCCGACGCGGCGTCCTCGTCGTTTTGCATCATGCGGGTGTACTTGCCGAGCAAAGGAGAAAACAAGTCCATGATGTCCTCCATAGCGCCGGGGTCTTTTCGCTTTGCATGATGGACTTTCATTTGCAAATCCTGCATTTTTATCACTCCTTGAACTGAAAAGGAGTCTTTTTGATAAAAAAAGGAAACGCGGCCGGAAATATTTTTCCAAGCGGTGCGCGTTTACAACTGCGTCTGATACACCTCTTTCTCTTGCGCAACGCCCGGAGAAAGGAGGGAATCAGAATGAACATGGATACACGGCTCTGGCTCTGTGCCGTTGGCAGCGGAATCGTCTCTTTGCTTGGAGGGTGGGATATGTGGCTGACCGCATTGCTCATTCTCCTGGCGATCGATATGATCAGTGAAATCATACGGTCGCTGCTTGTTCGTACAGGCAGAAAGAAAGCTAAGAGCAGCCGTAGCAAGCTGTTGCTGCGCGGCGCCATCAAGAAAATCTATATTCTTTGCCTGGTTGCAATGGGCGCGCTTTTGGATCAGATTGTTTTTGAGGGAGATACGCTTGTGCGCAACACCGTCGCAGGGTATTACATCGCCACAGAGGGATTGCACATTCTGGAGCACATCAGCGCCTGCGGCGTACCGCTGCCAAAACTCCTGTATTCCGTGCTCCACGCGCTGCGAAAGGATCATGACGACGATCATTCTTCTCCTCCTAGAGCATTATAAAACAACGGTTCCGGTGAAAGTTGTCACTTTGTGCCGGAACCGAATTTTTTTGTTTCGCGTTTCCTTTTGCCACGACTTTTTCTCTTTCTCCACCGAACGTTCAAAACAGCCTTTGACGAAAGGCGGAAAAAATCAAAAGAGAAAAAGGAGAATGATCATGGCATATTCGTTTGAGAGCTTTTATTATTTCCGTCCCTACCGCGGCAACAGCAGTTTCTGGCTGAACCGCAACGGCTCCGGCACCATTTCCAACCACCAGATTGCAAATCTTTATTCCCCCACCGGCGACCCGGACCAACGCCTGCAGATACATCAGGTTACCGGCGGCTGTCAGCTGCTCTCCGCGCTGAATACCGCTTACGGTCTGAACATCTACGGCAGCACGGCGGGCAGTCCGTGCGATTTTTACCCGGTTGCCAACAACTTTAATGACGCGCTGATCGATTTGCTGACCGTCGACGCGACACAAAATCTCTACCGCATCAAGCTGATCAATCACAACCTGTATCTGACCCCCGCCTCCAACGCCTCCGGCGCCGCCCTCACCTGGGAAAACGCCAGCGGCGCGGATAACCAGGTCTGGCAGCTGTGCACCACGCAGGGCACCGCAAGCTCAACCAACTATCTGATTTATCCCTCCACGCACATGCGGATCACCCAAAACTATAATGGCACATACAGCCACACGCCGAATTCCACCGGCTCTCCCGCGGACTATCCCATCGACGAGGGCTGTGCCAACACCGGCCGTTCCTATCTCTACTGCCCCTGCGACCAGATGGTCGTCAAACGCGTATACGGCGTCGGCGGCAGCGGCACCAATACCATCTGGCTGGAATCCACCTCCCCGGTTGTGATGCCCTGCGGCACTGATTATGTCACGATGATGGTGATTCACCCCAACGACGATACGCTCAGCGGCATATCCGTCGGAGACACCTTCACGCGCAAGAGCCCGATGTTCTTGGAGGGCAATGACGGCGCCAGCGCTTACCATTTCCACATCTCCATCGGAACAGGAAGATTTACCGGAACCGGTTGGGTGCAGAATTCCAATGGGAATTACGTGCTGAAAACCACCGGCAACAACATCAAACCCGAGCAGGGCTTCTATGTTGATACCTCCTTTACCACTGTGCTCAACAACGGCGGCCTTACCTTCCAGAATAAGCCGTAATGCCAAAACGCTTTGAAACAAAAAAACCCGGGATACCGATAAGCGGTACCCCGGTTTTTTTTGCGCGGAAATAGAGATCGCGCAGCCGCTCCGTCCCTCAGCCCTCTACCTGTTTTCCGAGAAAAACCGCCGCGGTCTGGATCAGCTTGACAGACGTTTCCAGCATGTTTTTTTCTGTGCGCTTGTCAAAGGTGTCCGCCTGCGAAAGCATGGCAACACAGCCGATGACATCCCCCTCTGCAAAAATCGGCATCGCGCAGGTGAGATACAGCGCGCAGCGCCCGTCATCTGTCAGCGGAACTGCCGGCTGGCTCCCCCGATTGGTAAACAGCGCGCGGTTTTCGATCACATCGTCGACCTG
>DBGFNI010000182.1:0-9062 GCA_048527645.1 Eubacteriales bacterium
GGTCTCATGGGGCTCCCGGGGCATGCACGCCGGTCCCATGTTGTCCGCCGTGCCCTGATGCCCAAATTCGCCGATCAGCAGCGGATACTTCGGAACCACCGCGGCAAAATCCGCATCCCAGTCCAGCCCGTTCCAGGGGTAAATGTGCGCATCCATGATGATACCGTTGCCGCCGCGGTCGTCTAAATCATAGCCGAACGCAGGGCCGTTGGTCAGGCTCGCCCAGACAAGGCCGCCCAGAACCACCGGATTTTTTGCGCCGGTGGCGCGCACGGCGTCAATCATTTCCTGCATGCCCGCCGCACGGTAAAGCACACCCTGCTCCTCCAGCCAGCCGCCGTTTTTCCACACATCCCAGGAAATGTCCTGCGGCTCGTTATACAGATTGAACAGCACGCGCGGATGGTTGCAATAATGCTGCGCAACATCCTGCCAGAAAATCACCGTGTTTTCGTCTGCCATACGGTGCGCAGCCTCAAATTCGCCCCATCTGCCCAGATCACTGTGGTGCGCGTCGAGAATGATATAGCCGCCTCTGTCCTCTGTTACGAACTTCACGATTTCATCCACAATCGCACGGTAGCCCTCGCGCGTGTATGTGGGATGATACCCAAACCATCTGTCCTGGCTCAGTGGCAGGCGTATCGTATCCGCATGCCAATCATCCATTGCTACGCGAATCACATCCAAAATGCCGTCATTGCTGCTCCAGCATTCCAGCCCGCAGCGGTTCACACCGTGCAGAATGACTGTCTCACCGGTCTGATCGTCAATCAGTCTTCCCTGCTCTGCTTTCAGCACTGCTCTGTCCTCCCGCTTTCATCTTCTCCCATAATGTAGGTTTTCATCCAGTGCAGGCACAGTTCTGTCCACTGTCCCGCGTGTCTTTCGTCCCGCTGATCGGGGTTGCCCATACCGATCCCGTGCGGGGAATGTGGAAAAATATGCGCCTCAAAGGGCACGTTGTGTGCCGAGAGCGCTGCCGCCATGCGCAGAGAATTTTCAACCGGAACGCACCGGTCATCCGCCGAATGCCACAGAAAGACGGGCGGGCAGTCCTCCGTCACCGCTTTTTCACAAGTCATTTTTTCGATCAGCGCCGCTTCATCTCTTTCTCCGATCAGCACCGCGCGCGTCACATCGTGCGTCACGCCGTCTTCCAGAGAGAGTACACCGTAGCACAGAATGCCGAAATCGGGTCTGCCGCAAAGCGCGCCGATCTCATCCGGCTGCGCCTGCGCACAGTCCGCATTGCCGTACTGCGTCAGGGCAAGCAAGGCAAGATTTCCGCCCGCGGAAAAGCCCATCACACCGATTTTGCCGGGATCCGCACCCCAGTCACCGGCGAGATGCCGCGCAACCTTCACAGCGCGCAGAATGTCTAAGGGCATAACGGGATAATGATACGGCGCCAGGCGGTAGATCAGCACCGCTGCGTGGATACCGTGCAGATTGAACATCTTTGCAACGTCTCTGCCCTCGTGATCCATGGACAGATTCTCATATGCGCCGCCGGGACAGATGATCACAAAGGGCGCGCCCTCCTGCGCGTTTTGCGCACGATATGCCTCCAGATACGGTTCGGGCTGTCCGATTGTTTCATCATAGTAGGGCGTGTTTTGCTCCCAAAGCTTGATCATTTCCATAAGTTTTCCTCTGCTATTCTTTCGTGTTCTGTTTATCGGTATTCCGTTTGTTTTATTTCCGGATGCGCAGGTCCTTTGGCACATACTGCTCATACGGATAGTCTGTTCTGTCCATATCCCGGTGATAGACCAGCATCGCATCCCGGCTCTCCCCATTTTGCATCAGATGCAGCCAGCCGGTGACGGCGTCCTGCTGCGCCGGATCCACATCGTGAAAGGTGACCCGTGCAAAGCGGTACATCCACTTCTGATCCGTGCATTCCACCCGTCCCTCCAGCGTCTGCACAAGCTCGGAGGAATATTCCTCATAGGGGTTGGAGGAAGCGCTCAAATGCAGCAGAAACTGAAACGGAAACGGGTCGTCCTCCGTCAGATCGGCGGCAGACGAATCATAAGCGTTGTAATACACCGTCATTTGCAATTCGCGGCTTTCCTGCACATAATGCACATTGCGCACCTGCAAAAAGCCGGTAGCGGAAATATAGGATTTGAGCTGCTGCTCATAGACATGCAGCGCCCCGCCGCTTTCCGTATATGCCTGCGCCGTCTCGGGCGTGAAGGTGATGTGCTTGTACACGCCGCGCGGTCGGGCAGCAAACATACGTGCGAACAGCAGCAAAAAAACAGACGCCAGAACAAGCGCGATCACCGCGCGCACGATTGTTTTGCGCAAGCGTTTTTTCGGCTGTTCTTCCCCGTAATACTCGCGATCCAATCCGATTTTCCTCCGTTTGCAAATGGTTTGCTATATTCTACCACATCCGCGCCCGAAAATCAAGACGGAAGGAAATCAATCAATTGACTTTTTTCCGAAAAAGTATTATACTGTATACAATAGACAAACCTTGCGGGTATGCCGCCGCGCAGCCCCGCCCGCGCGTGTTTTTTCAGCCGATTTTCAGCGTGACCGCGTAAAACACCGCGGCACTGTCAATGCTGTACATGGAGGTGACGCATATGCGCCAAAGACAGGAAAACGACAAGCTCTCCCTGATCAACCGCAACAATCTGCGCAGCAAAAACTATACTCAAAGCCTTGTCCGGGAAGCACTGCGTGTGCACTTCATTTCCATGTCCGTCGTTGACGATCTGCAAATGCAGATCATGGGTCAGCTGGAGGAGCTGATCCGGGAGGAGGAGGCGCAGGGGCGCCGCACCGACGACGCAGACGCCGACCGCATCCTCAACGGCGTGTTTTTTTCGCTTGATACCTGCCTTCTGGCCTATCACGACCCCATGTATGCTTTGGCGCAGCTCCAAACCGGAAGCGTCTCGGAGATGTACCGCGTCGGGCAGAAGCTGCTGAAAAGCCATTTGTTTGAAACAGTCTCCCTTTGGGTACAGGCGCGCCGTTCGCTGCCGGAAAACATACCGGAAAGCTATGCACAGTCGATCGGCGATCAGGTGCGCGCCGCGCTCAAGGCTTGGGATCCGCTGCGCTGTCCCGCGCAGTCGGTTCCGTTTTCCTACTCACCTGCAGATCCCGGCTGGCAGCAGCACGCGGGGCTCTTCTCCGTGAAGTATTATCTGCGGTTTTTACTCTCGGAAAACCGTCTGTACCGACGCTTTGCCACGCTGACGGAGCTGCCCGCCGCAAAAGACGAAAACAAAAACCTGTTTCAGTGCGCCGCAGACCCGATTCTCGCGCGCGCCGCGCTCGGACGGTATGCCAGCGCCGCGCCGCTGAACGAAGAGGAAATCCACCATATGCGCTGCCGCTTGACGCGCCGCAGACCCGACGAAACCGTCACGCTTTTGACGCAGGCGGCGCAGTCGTTGCTGCACGATCTTGCGCTCGCCTCCTCAGAGCGCACCGCGGAGCGCAGAGACGCGGCTTATCTGCTGCGTTACGCTCAGATTCTGGGCAGGCAGCTGGCGCAGAATCCGCAAATGCCGGAGGCCGTTCTGCCCGTTTGATAAGCCGCGTCTGCCGCGCATGCCGGGCTTGCTGTTTTTTTACTCACACGCGTGCATGCCAAAGCGGTTGCGCGCCGTCGCTTCCGCAAGCCTGAAAATAGCGGAGAGAAACCGGAAAAATTGCGTAAAATTTCTTTGTGGGTATTGATTTTTACAGGTTTTTCCTGTATGATATAGATGTACTACCGCAGCAAGCGGACAGAAAGGAGATGATCTCATGGCAAAAGAGGGAGAAAAAACCATCACCTTTTCTCTGGGAGATGACAAAGAGGACGAGATGAAAAAGATTTTGCAGTCCGTCTACCTTTCCCTGAGTGAAAAAGGCTACAATCCCATCAATCAGATCGTTGGTTATATTCTGTCGCAGGATCCGACCTATATCACCAACTACAACAATGCTCGGGGTCTGATCCGCAAGATCGACCGCGACGAGTTGCTGAACCATCTGGTGAAGAATTATCTGGGACTGTAACCCCATGGATGAATGAGAGCCGGCAAAACCCCGTTTTGTTCGGCTTTCTTCCTGTTCATGGGACTTCTCGTAAAAGTCACCGCGCACCCACCGACAAAATCACACGCAAAAAGGACACATTCTCTTATGAAAAACATCCGAAAAATCGACAGCTTTCAGGTCGACCACAACACGCTTGTGCCGGGGATTTATATCTCGCGCATCGACGGCGATATCGTGACCTACGATCTGCGCACGCGCCGTCCCAACGCAGGCGACTATATGGATCACGCAACCATGCACACCGTCGAGCACATGCTGGCGACCTATCTGCGCAACAGCGCCATCGCGGATCAGATCATCTATTTCGGCCCCATGGGCTGTCAGACGGGCTTTTATCTGCTGGTTCGTGACGCGGACAACGCCCGCGTGCTTGCAGCGCTGAAGCAGGCCCTGGCAGACACGGTTGCCCACACCGGCGCCGTCTTCGGGCAAAGCGCGGCGGAATGCGGCAACTACCGCACGCTCGATCTGTGCGCGGCGCAAAAGGAGTGCGCCGCCTATCTCAAAGTACTCAACGAAAAGGAGCAGACCTTCCGCTATGAATAAGACAGCTCTGATCGGAATCATCGGCGCAATGCGTGTGGAAATGGACGCGCTGATCGCAAAAATGGAGCAGCCGGAGCAGACCGTCATCAGCGGCGTGACCTTTTACCGCGGCAAACTGTTTGACCGGGATGTCGTGGCTGCGGTCTGCGGCGTGGGCAAGGTTTTCGCCGCGCTGTGCTGTGAGGCGATGATTCTGCATTATGCGCCCGATTTAATCATCAACATCGGTGTGGGAGGCAGCCTGGATACGGCGCTCGGCATCTGCGATGTTGCGCTGGCGCAGGATGCCGTGCAGCACGATATGGACACGACCCCGCTGGGCGACCCCGCGGGACTGATCAGCGGCATCAATCTGGTGCATCTGCCCTGCGATAAGCGGGTTTTGGCGCATTTCATCGCGACGGTGGAAGCGCTCGGTGTTCCTTATAAAACCGGAACGATCGCCTCGGGCGACCAGTTTATCAACAGCGAGGAGCAAAAGCGGCGCATCCGTACCGCCTTCAACGCCATCGCCTGTGAAATGGAGGGCGCCGCCGTGGTGCATGTCTGCCATGTCAACCGCGTTCCCGTCTGCGTGATGCGCACCGTCTCCGACACCGCAGACGGCAGCTCGCACATGGATTACAGTACCTTTGTGCAAGCCGCTGCCGCGCAGTCCGAACGCATTATCACGCGGTTTTTAAGCACGCTTCCCCCTGATTTGTTCTCACCGTCCGAATGCTGATAAAGGAGCCGAATCCACAGATATGCTATGAACTATCTTCTTTTTTGCCTGCAGCTGCTGATTCCCGCCGTATCGCTGGGCGGTATCATGCTGTTTTTCTATGACCGATTCCGCATCGAAGCCGCGTTTTTGCCGATTTTATCCGTCAGCATCGTTACGCTGACGGTGTATCTGGGCGGGATGCTCGGTTTTCTGTGGCACACGTCCATGGCGCTGTATGTGATCGGCATACTTGCCGCCGTGACGGAGACTGTGCGCATCCTGCGCAAAAAGCTGTCGGTGCGCCCGCTGCTCACCTCACCCGGAGCGGTGCTGTTTTGCCTGTTCTGCATTTATTTCATTATTCGGATGCGCGGCGCGGTTTCGCTTCATGTTGACAACTTTTCTCATTGGGCGGTTATCATCAAGGAGATGTGCGCAACAAACGCCTTCCCTGTCTCCGGCACGGCTGTGACCTTCCGCAATTACACGCCCGGCAGCGCCGTATTTCTGTATTATGTCTGCAACGCCGTCGGCTATAGCGAGGGACACGCGCTGATGGCGCAGGGCATCCTGCTTTCCGCCGCACTTGTCACGGTTTTTTGCAGGGTACGTTTTCGGAATGTTTTCAGTCTGATCGCGCTGTTTTTCGTCACCGTGATCTGCGTCAGCATCCCGGAGCTGCTCGCCGCCTCTTTACACATCTATAACTTTTTGGTTGACGGGCTGATCGCCTATCTCACGGTTGCCGCCGGAATCATTGCCTATGCTTACCGCAGGGATCTTCGCCGGTGCCTCATTGTGCTCATCCCCGTAACGTCCCTGCTGTCGATCATCAAAAGCAGCGCCCGCTTCTTCGCCGCGCTGATTGTCGTGATGGTTGTCGTTTTGTTCACCAAGCAGATTTTCCGGCGCGGTGCGCGCCGGTGGAGCGCCGCATTACGGTCCGTCGGCGGAATCATCCTGCTCTGTGCGGCACAGTGGCTCTTCCCGTCGCTGTGGAATCGGTATATCATCCATGCGTTTCCCGGCCAGGCGCTCTCCGACAACAAGTTCCCCTCCGGCTTTGGCGCGCTCCTTTCCGTTTTTTCGGAAAAAGAACCTGCTTATCTGAAAGAAATTGCCGCAAAAATGTGCAAAGAGCTCACCGATTGGACCTCGCCGTCCGTGCGCATCCTGCTGGTTGCAGAGTGTTTCGCCGTGCTCATGCTGCTGATCTGCCTGCTCTTGCGGGAAAAGCCGAAGCTGATCGGCGCGGTATTCGCCGCCGCCAATCTCACGGGCATCTTCTATATGGCGGAGCTCTACATTCTATATGCGTATATTTTTGATGAAACGGAGGCGACAATCCTTGCTTCCTTTTATCGGTATTTTTCCACCGGCGCGGCGCTGATCGCCCTGGCACTCTTTACCGGCGGCATTTATCAGGCGAAGCGTTTTTCCCTGCGCTCTCAAAAGGCGCTTGCCGCCACCCTGTCCGCCGCCGCGATCGCAGCCGGCCTGTATACCGTGCGGGATAACGCCGTGCAGCTGCTGCAGCCGCTGTACCGGGAGGAAACGGCACAACGCCTGTCGCAGCGAGAAAGCGCAATGCGGTTTTTTGAGCCGATTGCCGCGGTTGTCCCGCCGGACAGCACCGTGGTTTTCTATACGGAAAATACAAGTTTTCTCACCACATGCCTGCCGCAGTATGAGCTGCTCACCCGGCACTACAGCATGCTCTATCCGCAGTCCTTTTCCGATCCCGCATATATCCGGGAGTTGGTCGGTAGCTCGGAATATATCCTGGCGGACGGTGATCTGCAGGCCTTTTGCGAAAGCATGCGCTTGGCGGGATATTCCTTGCCGGACAACGCCGATGCCGTCCTGTACCGCATCACACATGCAAACGGCGCCGATGCGCTCACCCCTGTAGCCTGTCCCACCCCGTAAATCAAAAAAAAGCGGATGCCCTGCCGGCATCCGCTTTTTCGGTTGTGTTATTCCGGTTCGATGGCAAGCACACGCTCACCCGGCACCGCGTCGGCGGCCGAGAGGTCGATGCTGTTCGCGGCGCGGACCGCCTCCGGGGTGACGCGATAGCGCTTGGCAATCTCCCATACGGTTTCTCCCGCGCGGGGATAACAGAGAATCATGCCCTGCTCCTGCCCGCGTGCATAAGGCTGATCCGTGTCCAGCACCACAGCAGACAAAAACGGCATGTTGATTTTCTCTAAAATCTGGAAGCACAGGTGCACCTCCATATCGCACCGAATCTGCCCGCCGTCTGTTCTGCCGCGCAGATCTGTCACCGTGCAGCACAGACGCTGATCCATATCGCCCATAAAGCCGTCGCAGGGTGACTCAAACTGAAACGGCACCGAGCCGGTGACAGAGAAAATATGCGCCATATTCTGATCGTACAGAATCGCCGTCAGCGCGACGGTTCCGCTGATTGAAAAGCGGTTTTTCTCGCTGCGTACCTCAGCCTGCTCCACCGACGCATGCATGTCAATGATTTTTCCCGGCACATCCTCGCTGACCGGAATCATGCCGCTGACCGTAAAGTTTACCCGGTCGGTCTTGCGATGCTTGAGCGTGCGGCAGTTCCCGCTCTGTGTCTCACTGGGGCAGGCGGTGGAAAACGCGTCGCGCACCACTTTGTTTTTCACATTCTGACATACCGTAAAGTTGCAATCCACCACATAATCCAACTCGATGCGCTTCAGCTCGCCCATCCTGTCGCTGCCCGGCTGAATCTGCAATTCTCTGATTTCACATTCGCCGTAGCAAAACGCACCCTGCGGCACCTGCGGCGCGGGCACCGTGCGGCTGATGGGAAAATGATGCTGCACGGTCTCAAATCGCGGTTCGTCCTCACCCGCCAGCCGGCACAGCACATCGAAATACACATCACACCGGTATTCCAGATTGCCGTCGCTGATTTTTGCATCGGTCAAAATCGCGCTGCACGTGCTTGAAACGATACTGTCAAGCACGCCGCCGTTTAGCTCCATATCCTCGCTGCAGCGAATGCCGATGTCCTCCAGCGCCCAAAACGCGCTGCTGCAAACGGGAGCGCTCTGCGTCTGTACGCAGCGCAGATCTTCTTCACCCGGCACAATTTCATTGCGTGTGACAATTTTGGGCGCGACCGTGCGCGGCGTCACAGGCGTCAAGGCGATGTTGCACTGACAGCGCAGGGACATCTTGCGGGGTGAGGTCAGGCGGCAGACAGGTTTTTCCACGACGGGCTGCACCCAGACAATGCAGGCGGGATCCAGATGATGGATGCTGCAACTCTCCGAAAATCTTTCTTCGGTAGAAAAAGTATGGATGTCCCCTGTGTCCGTCAGATACAGCACTTCCCAATCAATGCTGCCCTCCATGGCGACCTTGTCGCCGTTCATATATTTCCCCGCCAGACGCGGGGCTGCGCGCAAACGCAGTATTTTTTCGACCGGCGGCAGATAATCCGGCAATATGTACTCTCCGGAAACATCCGCTGTGACATTCCCTTCATGCAGTTTTTCAAAGAGTCCCTGCTGTCCTTCCGCCTCCTCCGATACAGTCTTGGGGGTGAATTCCTGATCGTCCAACATTGTGTTTTTCCTCCTTTTGGTTTTCTTCATTCGCTGACGCTTCCTGTCTTGGAACAGTAAATGATATGCATGGCACGATGAGAATATGTCCATTTTCCGGCGCCACATTCCGCCCCGTGCAGGCCCCTTTTTCTCCCTTCCCTTCGCGCCCGTCA
>DBGFNI010000183.1:0-3088 GCA_048527645.1 Eubacteriales bacterium
TTATAAAAAATATAACAAGGCAAAAACAGCGCAGCGCGTGCTGACCGAGCAAATTGAAAGCGCGCAGACGGAGCTTGCCTATCTGGATACGGTGTTTGACGCGCTTACCCGCGCCCAAACAGAATCGGATCTTGCTGAGATCCGGGAAGAGCTGTATGAAAGCGGCTACGCCTCCCGGATGAAGAATCAGCCGAAATCCAAAAAGAAGCAGTACCGTCCGATGGAATTTGTCACGGACGAGGGCTTTCGTGTTCTGTGCGGAAAGAACAATCTGCAAAACGAATATATCACGCATCAGCTCGCACAGCGTCACGATTGGTGGTTTCATGTGAAAAACGCACCCGGCTCACATGTGATTCTCTGCTGTGAGGGAAAGGAGCCGGGGGAGAAGAGCTTTACCCAGGCGGCGATGATTGCCGCGTATTATGCCAAGCGGGGAGAAGCGAAGCACATCGCGGTGGATTACACGCAGGTCTATCAACTCAAAAAGGTGCCGGGCGCAAGACCCGGTATGGTAATCTACCATTCCAACTATTCCGCATATGTTACGCCGGACGAACAAGCCGTCCTGCGGCTGCGGATCAAAGAATGATCTTGTCTGAAAGGGAGGAAACAGAAATGGCGGAAAAGAAAACGAAGCAGAAAAAAAGCGGTAAGAAGTCTGATCGAATAACGCGCCGCAAACAGATTGTGATTGCGACGGTTGTTGCGGTAGCGGTGCTTTGCATACTGGTTGTGGCGCTGGTGCTTGCCAATCAGAAAAACGGCGCGGACAAAGAGCCCGTTCCGTCCGCATCGCAGGAGCAGACAACTGTCAAAACAGAGCAAACGCTGGCGTCGCTGGAGGAGCCGAAGCAAATCGGCCCGACCAATCTTCTGACCGGCGAGCCGTGCGATGAGGCAACTGCCTCCAAGCGTCCCGTGGCGGTGATGATCAACAATATTTACGCCGCGTGGCCGCAGTATAACACCTCACAGGCGGATATTATCTATGAATGTGAAGTCGAGGGTGGTCTGACACGCCTGCTTGCGGTGTATTCCGATGTTGAAAAGGTTGAGGATTCCATCGGCTCCGTGCGCTCTGCCAGAGAGTACTATCTGGATTTTGCATCCAACCATGACGCGCTGTTTGTGCACGCGGGCGGCGCCGAGAGCGCATATACCGCGCTGTATGAGCAGGGCACTGACCATCTGGACGGTGTGAACGGCGGTGCGGAAACAAACTATTATGTGCGGGATCCCCGCCGCAGCGGCATGGCGTATGAGCACCGTCTGTGCATCAGTGGCCCAAATGTGATCGCCGCGGCAAAGGCGCGAGGCTTGCGCACGGACGCGACGGCGTTTGAAAATCCGATGCAATTTGTATCGGACGGGGAGGACCCGGTTGCACAGGGAAATGAGGCAACCTATGTTGTCACGCCCTTCTCCGCGACGACTGCATATTTCACATACGATGCCGCTTCGAAGAAATATCTGCGGTTTGAATACAACACGGCGCAGACCGATGGGCTCAACGGGGAACAGCTTTCCTTTGACAATCTGATCGTGCTGTTCTGTCCATACACCAACACCGGGGACAGCAAGGGGCATATCACGGTGGACACGCTCGGCAGCGGGGACGGCTATTATATCAACAGGGGCAAATACATACCGATTCACTGGAATAAGACCGCGCACACCGCGCCGATCTCCCTCAAACGCGCAGATGACGGCACCGCGCTGCAGATGCAAACGGGCAAAACCTTCATCAGCGTGATCAACACCGCCAGCCGGGATCGTGTCACCATGACGCAATGAGAAAAAAAGGAGTGTGTTATCCTTGACAAAACGGTTGTTTGACCATCCCACGCCGCCGTGGGAGGCAGATGCGATGGTGACGGGCTGCACTGCCGCGGGCGAAAATTGGGCGGTCGCGTTGGACCGAACCGTGTTTTTTCCCCGGGGCGGCGGACAGGAGGGAGACCGCGGCGTCATCGGCGACAGCGCGGTGTACAATACCGTAGAGCAGGACGGAGCAATCCTGCATCTTTGCAATGCGCCTGTTGAGGCGGGCAAGACGGTGCACATCGCGGTGGACCGCGCCTGCCGCTTTGACCGCATGCAAAACCATACCGCGGAGCATCTGCTGTGCGGTATACTGCACAATCAGTATGGCTTTGACAATGTGGGCTTTGCGCTGAACGATTCCTGCGTGACGCTGGATATCAACGGCGTGCTCAGCACAGAGCAGCTGACTGAGGCAGAGGGACGTGCCAATGAGTTGATCTGCGAAAACCGTGCGGTGACAGTATCCTTTCCGACTGCAAAACAGTTGTCCGCTTTATCGTATCGCTCCAAATCGGAGCTGACCGGGCAGGTGCGGCTGGTGGAGATTCAGGGTGTGGATCTCTGTGCCTGCTGTGCGCCGCATGTCAGCAGCACCGGTCAGATCGGTTCGCTTCGCATCACAGACGCCATGCATTATAAGGGCGGCATGCGCCTGACCATGCTTGCCGGAATGCGTGCGCTGCTCTATCATCAGCAGCTTGACGCGCAAAACCGCGGCATCTCCCGATTGCTGTGCGTTAAGCCCGAACAGACCTGCTCCGGGGTGGAGCGTTTGATACAGGAAAACGAAGCGCTGCGCTCCCGCGCCGGCAGCTTGGAGCGGCAAATGGCGGAGCTGCTCGCCGCGCAGACGGCGCCGGGAACGGAAAATCCCTGTCTGCTTATCCCGCAATTGGGACCGGGCGCACAGCGGCAGCTGCTGCGCGACCTCTGCGAAAAATGCAGGGGCGTGTGCGTTTTGCTCTGCGGAGATGATACGCAGGGCTACCGATACCTGATCGGCAGCAGGGAGATCCCGCTGCGTGTGCAGACAAGCGCAATCAATCAGGCGCTGAGGGGAAAAGGCGGCGGCTCGGATGAGATGCTGCAAGGTACGTTTTCCGCCTCTTTTGCGGAGATTACGGCGTTTTTTCGCGGGTTTTCCCCCGCTGATCCGTAGTGCGGGCAGATGCGCCGGCGGACGGAGAATACGCCATCGCTGCGTTTGTGCAGCCTCTTCATTCGAAGGGGCTGCTTTTTTGCGTTCTGATTAGACATGTTC
>DBGFNI010000184.1:0-12148 GCA_048527645.1 Eubacteriales bacterium
CGGCTGCGTGCCGCCCACGGAAATGCCGCCGACCCGCACGCTTTTGCATGCACGCCGGTAGGTATTGTATTTCATGCTCCGATCCGTACCCATATTCCTCTTCCTTTCATCACAGCAACCGTGAAACATCCTGAAATGTCACGATCAGCATCAGCAGCATCAACAGACAAATCCCGACAAAGTGGATATATCCCTCCACCTGCGGCTTGACCGGCTTGCCGCGGATCAACTCCAGCAGCAAAAACAGAAACCGCCCGCCGTCCAGCGCCGGAATCGGCAGCAGATTGAAAACGCCGAGATTCATCGAAATCAGCACAAAGATATACAACAGGCTCTCCATTCCGTTTTTCGCCGCCGTGGTAATCGCGCCTGTCACGCCAACCGGCCCGCTCATGTCCGAAATGGAATACCGCCTGCCAAGCAGTCCGATCATGCTGTCCCAGATCACCTGAAAGCTGTTCCAGGATTCAAACACGGCATGCTTGACAGTATTGACAAAATTCTTTTCCTCGGCATAAACGTAAAAATCGTAGTCGCCGAACACATGCCCGGAATTCACATATCCCGGAAAGGTCACATTGTGTAAAACAATTTTTTCCCCGCCGCGATTGATCGTCAGGGAAGAAATTTCAACGGTCACAGCGTCGGTTTTTCCGTCGCCGTCTGTGTCCAACTCACAAATATTCCGGCTTGTCGCTCCCTGCTGCATGATTTCATAGCACAGTTCCGCAGAGGTGTGCACCGCCGTCTTTCCCACCTTGAGCACCTGATCGTCCACCTGTAGACCGCTGTCCGCAGAATACACCGGGCGCTGCGTGTCAAAGGAGCGGATCACCGTAGAGCCAAGTCTGTTCGCTGTCAGAACCAAAATACTCATCGCCACAACCGCGCAGAGAATATTGACCACCGCACCCGCCGCAATAATCAGCATCCGTTGCCAAACGGGTTTACGGTTCAGCGCGCCGATCTCCTCCGACTCCTCGTCCTCTCCCACCATGCTGACAAACCCGCCGATAGGCAGCAAACGCAAAGAATATCGGGTGCCGCTTCTCGGTGAAACGCGCGAGGCAATCTTGGGTCCCATCCCCACGGAAAATTCCCGGATAGACACATGAAACACGCGCGCCATCGCAAAATGCCCCAGTTCATGTGCCAAAACCATGAATCCGAACATCAGAACGGCAAGAAGAATATACCAAAACGTCAAGCCTACTCCTCTCCCGGCACCTTGGTGCCGATCGTTTCATATACGCGCCGGCGGGCATCGCTGTCCGCCGCCTCAATCTGTTCCAAATCAGGAGAAGCAATATGTGTCGTGCCTCTGACCACCTGCTCGACGAGCTGCGCAATCTCTAAAAAGCTAATTTTTCGCTGAATAAACAACTGCACCGCCGCCTCGTTTGCGCCGTTGAGTGTCGCCGTCGCTGTTCCGCCGATTTCCACAGCCTGCCGCGCCAGACGCAAAAGCGAAAAGGTCTGCTCATCCGGCTTCTGAAAGGTAAGCGCGCCCACACTGCACAAGTCCAGCGGGGCAAGCGGAGAGGGGGCCCTGTCCGGACAGGTCAGCGCGTACTGCACGCAAAGGCGCATATCCGGGACGCTTAACTGCGCCAGCACCGCATGATCAATGTATTCCACCATAGAATGAATTATGCTTTCCCGATGGATCACGATTTCGATCTGCCGGGGCGCAACGCCGAACAGCCGCACCGCCTCGATCAGTTCCAGTCCCTTGTTCATCAAGGTCGCACAGTCAACTGTGATCTTTGCTCCCATTTTCCAAGTCGGATGCGCCAGCGTCTGATCCACGGTGACAGCCGACAGCTGCTTTTCCGTATATCCGAAAAACGGACCGCCGGAGCAGGTGAGAATCAGTTTTTTCACGCGCGCACGGTTTTCGCCGTTCAGACATTGATAGATCGCACAGTGCTCACTGTCAACCGGCAAAACCCGCACACCGCGGCGCTTCGCCTGCGCCATCACGATTTCGCCCGCCGTCACAAGTGTCTCCTTGTTGGAAAGCGCCAAATCCCTTCCCGCCTCGATCGCGGCAAGGGTCGGGCGCAGCCCGGCGTTTCCTAAAATGGAGTTGAGCACCATCGTGGAATCTCCCGCCTGCGCGACGGTACAAACCCCTTCGGTGCCCGCAAAAATTTCTGTATCGGTATCCTTCACGCGCAACTTCAAATCCGCTGCCGCCCGCTCGTCTGCAACCGCGCAGTACGCAGGGTGAAATTCCCGAATCTGCTCCTCCAGTGCGGCGACGTTTCTTCCGCCGCTGATTCCGACCACCGGAATATTGTGCCGGCGAATCACATCCATAGATTGGCTCCCCACAGAACCTGTGGAGCCGAGAACCGTGACCTTGCGGTCAACGGGTATCATACAGGTATCGTTTTTCACACGTTTGCTCCGTTCGTTTAATGTAGTACGCAGCACAGCAGGTACAGAAAAGGTGCCACGGAGATCACACTGTCAAAGCGGTCCAGCACACCCCCATGTCCGGGAAACAGCTTGCCGTAATCCTTGATCCCGTACTGCCGCTTAAACAGCGACATAAGCAGATCGCCCAGCTGTGAAACCAACGACGCGGCAACGCCGAGCACGGGAAAACTCCACAGTGGAACGGAAAACCCGTCCGCCCGGGCGAAAATGAGTCCGAAAATCAGATATGCCGCCGCCGTAAACACAACGCCGCCCACAGCGCCCTCCACGGTCTTTTTCGGGCTGACATCTTCAATCAGTTTGTGCTTTCCAAATAGCATCCCGCAAAAATAAGCGAAAATGTCCGTCACCCACGCCCCGATGAAAATCAGGAAAAACAGATAGTATCCGTCGGGCAGCATCCGCAAAAACACCGCGCTGCATAAGCCTGAAATAATATAAATCACCATCATCATGCAAGCAGCGGACTGCTCAGGGCGAATCCGCCCCTTCGACCAGATGGCAAGCGTCATGGTGTAGAAGAACAGCACAAACATCACTGCCGCGAAATACAGCACAAAATCGCGCCGCCCCAGATAGCGGGCAAAATACGGTGCGATCGCCGCCGCCACGATCAGCGGCACGGAAATCATCCATTTTTCCAGCAGCTGAAAGCAGTTCAGCATTTCACCCGTTCCGATCGCCGCGAGCAATCCGAAGATCACCGTGATCACAGGCGAGGCAGAAACCGGCTCCACCGCCAACGGCAAGAGCACAATGGCCAACACAACAGCAGTAATGATTCGTTCCTTCATAATCCATCTAATCCTAACTTTTTATGATACAGTCATTTTCGTCAGAGCCCGCCGAAGCGCCGCTTCCTGGAATAAAACTCCCGGATCGCCGCGTCCACGTCGTTCTGCGTCATATCCGGCCACAACACATCCGTAAAATACAGCTCGGAATACGCCCCCTGCCACAGCAAGAAGTTGGACAGGCGCTTTTCACATCCGGTTCGCACAATCATATCCGGGGGCGGGCAATGCGCCGTGTAAAGATTTGCGGTGATGTCCTCCTCGGTGATCTGTTGCTTACCCTGCGCGATCAGGCGGTTGACAGCGTGCACGATTTCCGCGCGTGAGCCGTAGTTCATCGCCATGTTGACCACGGTGCCGTTGTTGCCTGCGCTGTCTGCCTCCACATCGTCCATCAGCTTGTGCAGAGAACTCGGAAAAACAGAGCGGTCACCCATAATATGAATCACCATGTTGTTCTTCCGCGCCTCGTCAAAGGCGTCCATCAGATATTTGCGGAACAGCCGCATGATCGCGTCAATCTCTGCTTTGGGCCGCTTCCAGTTTTCTGTGGAAAAAGCATAAAAGGTGAGATAGTGAATGCCGATGGTTCCGCAATAGCGCGTAATCCGGCGAAAGGTCTGTGCGCCGGCAGGATGCCCGTATTCGCGCGGCTTGCCCTGCGCTTTTGCCCATCTGCCGTTACCGTCCATAATGAAAGCAAGATGCTGCAGGCGCTCGTCGATCTGCACCGGTTCCTCCTGCGATGTTACTGTTTGAGCCATAACGTAAAAAAGATCCTTTCTGGATTTCAAGAATACTGTATAAAGACAGGCCGTCTGCGCGACAGCCTGTCATATCACACATTTCTGCATCACAAGCGGAGCAGGCGGAATCCCCGGTCAGATTTCCATGATCTCCTTCTTCTTTCCATCGGTGATCTGATCCACCTGCTTGGAATACTTATCTGTCAGATCCTGTACGTCCTTTTCCGCGCTTTTCAGCGTGTCCTCCGTCAACTCCCCTGTCTTTTTGAGATCCTTGCACTTGTCGTTTGCATCGCGCCGGATATTGCGGATTGCAACCTTTGCGCTCTCTCCCATTTTTTCCACCTGACGGCACAGCTCTTTTCTGCGTTCCTCCGTCGGCTGCGGGAAGCTCAGGCGCAGTGCCTTGCCGTCGCTGATCGGCGTGATCCCGATGTCGCTTGCGAGCACGGCGCGCTCCGCTTCTTTCAGCAAAGAGGCGTCCCAAGGCTGGATCAGAATGGTGCGTGCGTCGGGCAGACTGATCTGAGCCACCTGATTGATCGGGGTCGGCGTGCCGTAATACTCAACCACTACCTTATCCAAAATTGCGGGATTGGCTCTGCCGGCGCGCACCCCGGCAAGTTCTGTCTCGTAGGCTGCGACAGATTTCTGCATTTTAGTTTCAAAGTCCTTCAGTTCCGCTCTCATTCCGTTTTTCCTCCGATTACTGTTCCGATTTTTTCTCCCATCACCGCTCTGACAATGTTGTCCGGATCGTCCAGACCGAATACCAGGATGGGAATATTGTTGTCCATACTGAAGCTCGTCGCCGTAGAATCCAATGCCTTCAGATGATTTTGCAGAATATCGTCATAGTTGATATACTGCAGCTTGACCGCAGCGGGATCCACCTTGGGATCCGCGGTATACACGCCGTCAATGTTCTTCGCCATCAGCACCACGTCTGCGCCGATTTCCGCTGCGCGGAGCACCGCCGCCGTATCCGTGGAGAAAAAGGGAGAGCCGATCCCGCAGCCGAAAATCACGACTTTGCCGCTGTTCAGATGCGATACCGCCTTGTTGCGAATATACGGCTCGGCAAATTGCTTCATCTCCACCGCCGTCATCACCCGCACCTCCATGCCCATCTGCTCGAAGGTGTCCTGCAGTGCAAGGCAGTTGATCGCCGTTGCCAGCATCCCCATATGATCAGCGCGCGTGCGGTCCATTTTTTCTCCCTGCCGGCCGCGCCAAATGTTTCCGCCGCCGACAACGATACTGATCTGCGCTCCCATCGCCAGGCATTTCTGAACGGCTCCGCCGATGCGGCGGATAAACTCATAGTTCAGAATTCCGTCTTCTCCGGCGCTGAGCGCTTCACCGGACAATTTCAGCAACACACGCTTATACATATGCATCCTCCAGACTTTCATGCAAATTTCAAATTCTAATACAATTATATTGTACATGAAAAGCGGCATTTTGTAAAGGCGTAATTCGGATTTTTTTAAGGATTTCTTTCGATTTTCTTTTCCTTTGGCGTGCGGCGGGAAATTTCCCGCCCGATTCAGAAGTCCGCCGGCAAAAACTCCGGGTCAATGGTGTTGGTCACATATGCACGGAGCTTTTCCAAATCCGTGCGGTTTCCGTAATAGCTGATTCCGTGATTCTGCGCCATCTGCGCGGTATAATCCCGCATCAGCCACACGCTGTTGTCATAAAAGGACGGGTTGAAGTGGTACACGGTCGGAATCAGGCAGACGTTTTCCAAAGCGACCTTGTCACCGCTCACATGAATATCAAAGGACAGCATGCCGCCCACCAGCTCGTAATCGTCGTCCTGCTCGGCGACAAAGTTTCCAAGGGAATACGCGCACAGCGTCTTATTGCCCTTTTCCTCGCCCGTCAGCCACACCACCGGCTGCAGCACATGGGGATGATGCCCCACAATCACATCTGCACCGGCGTCGCTGATTGCCTGGGCGTATGTTTTCTGTGCATCGGAGGCATAAAAGCTGCCCTCATCGCCCCAGTGTGCGGAGACGATCACCAAATCCGCCTCCTCGTCCGCCCGTCGGATCTGCTCCTGCACCGTCGGAAGCGTCTCGTCGTTCAGATAAGGCACATATGCGCCGCTGTCATCCCGGCAGACCATCCCGTTGGTCCCGCAGGTATAGGAAAGAAAGGCGATGCGCACCCCCTGCCGGGTCAGCACACGGAGCTGCTCGCTGTCCGCGCGATCTGTATATCCGCCCACCGGCAGCACGTCCTGCCCGCGCCAATATGCGATGCTTGCGGCAAGGCCGCTCTCTCCCTGATCGAGCATATGGTTGTTTGCCATGCTGACCACATCAAAGCCGAGGCTCACCAGTGTGTCACCCACCGCCTGCGGGCTGTTGAATCTGGGATAATAGCTGAGCTCATAGCCCTCTCCGCACATCAGCGTTTCCTGATTGATAAAAGAGATGTCCGCCTGTGCAATCATATCTGCCACATTGCTGTATGTGGGGGAAAAATCATATTCCCGCTCGCTGCCCTGTGCCAGATACTTTGCTTCCCGAACATTGCCGTAATAAATAATGTTGTCTCCGCAGCCCAAAAACGACAGCGTCACATCACGCGGCGCGTCCATTGTCCCGTCGCTGTCCTGCTCCTTCGTCGCCGCTGACGGCAGCGTTGTCTGTTCATTCTGTTTTGAATCGGGGATGTTCTTCGTTCCGCTTTTGTCCGTGCATCCCGCAGCAGTCAACAATAAAGCAAGGACGAGAAAAAGCGCCGCTGCTTTTTTCATCATGGTTTCATTCCTCCGTTCGCTTCTGCATCAGCAGTCATGCTCATTTTACCCGATTTTCGCATTTCTGTCAAGCGCGACGGTTTTTGCCGCGGATTGCCAACAGAAACACCGTGGACACAATGAGAAAAAAGCCCAGCAAATCCATGGGAGAAAACGAGGTTTTCAGCCATAGAAAAGAAATCACCGCGGAGGATACCGGTTCCACAGAGGAAATCACGCTTGCCTGAATCGGCCCGATGTCGCTGACCGCCTGCAAATACAGTGAAAACGCCAGCACCGTTCCCACCACGACAATTGCCGCGATGGCAAGCCACGCAGCCGCATCCAGTCCCTGCGGGATGCGCCAGATGCGGAATACCGCGGCAAGCACCAGCCCGCCGGCAAGCATCCCCACGCCGTTGACCACAACGCTGGAACGCTTGGCAACGACATATCCGGGAATCAGCGTGTAGAAAACCACCGACAGCGCAGCGGCAATGCACCAGAACAGGCCGCGGGGTGAAATGGCAAGGCTGCCGGGATCGCCGTGCGTCGCCAAAAGATAGGTTCCCGTCAGCGCCAACAGCACCGATATCCCCTCAAAGAAATGCGGCAGGCGCTTTTGCCCGACGCACACCACCAGCATCACCAAAACGGGCCCGACATACTGAATCACCGTCGCAGTCGCCGCATTGGTATAGGAAATTGCCGTCAGATAAGAAAGCTGGCATAGCATCAACCCGAAAACGCCGAAGCTGAGTATCCGCATCAGATCCCGCCGGTCCCGCAGCGCCGCCGCCAGATTCTGCCGCTGCGCTATGACGGAAACCAAAAGCAGAATGATCCCCGCGCAAAGCAGACGCACGGCGGTCAGCCAGCCGCTGGGAACATTTTTTTGTTCAAAGAGATACTGCCCGCAGCACCCGGAAAAGCCCCAGCAGATACCTCCCGCAATGCCGCAGACCAGTCCGCGCAGTTTTTTTCTTCCCTTCATTGTCAACCCTCTTCCCCGCCTTGCCGTCGCATTGCTCCTATTGTAACAAATTCCATGGCGATTGTCAATCGGCGCACGCGGAACAAACGCAAACACGGAGCACGCTGCGGCGTGCTCCGTGTAAAAAAGAGCATTTATTTTTCGATGATTTTCAGATTTGCCGGAAGAATGCCGGCTGTCTCATATACGATTTCCTGAATTTGCGCCACCTCATTTTCCATCAGTCCGTCCGTTTTCACAATGACGCTCGCTGTTTCGCCGCTGACCACCGCCACGCAGTTTTCAAAGCCTTTGCTCATCACAAGCGCTTCGATTTCGCCCTCGCTTTCGATTTCGCCGGCAATCTGCGCCATGCTGGTCATTGCGTCATCCACCGCCTCCTGTGAGGCGTTGCCGTCGATCACCGTCTGCAAAACCTCCATTGCCTCGTCGCGCGCGCGTTCGCGGTTGATCTGGGAGACAGCGAAATAATCACTTCCCGTATCCTTTTGCACCTTCATCGCCTCATCCAGCGCCTGCTGCTCCTCCTGACTGATCGCATCCCCCTTTGTCGCAGCGCTACTGTCGGCACGGTACAGATACCAGTTGAAATAAACGGCAGCGCCGATGACCAGAACGGAAGCGGCGACAATCAGATGCTTTCGGTTTTCTCTGACGCCGCGCCATGCTCTGCGATACCATGCGTTTTCATGATCGTGCACCGCTTTTTTCAGAAGGGAAACGGCGTTTGGACTGATCTGCTCCTGCTCCTGCGCGGGAGAGGAAAGCAAATGCTTTTCCCGCATCATCTCTCCCAAAGCTTCCTCATTGTCGTCTTTTCCGAAAAAGTTTTTTCCCAATAATTGCATTTCTATCTTCTCCTTTGATTCATAATCTTTTTTATGAGTCTGCGATGTAGATATGTGATGAGGGAATGCCGAAGGTTTGCGTCAGCATCCGATACAGTTCCAAAGCGACCTGCGTATCTCCCCCTCCCTTGCAAAAAACGGCAACCCCTTGCAGCTGCGGCTTTTCCTCCGCGTCATACCACAGTGCCGTCGTCTCTCCCCCGCCGCTCTGCCAGGTCAGAATCACGCGGGCGTCGGGATCGTCGGCGAGCGTTTGTACCATCTGCTCTATTGTATGCCTGGTCAGTTCCGGATATGACAGGGTGTCCGCATCCGTTTGTGTGCTTTTCGTCTTTTTTCCGGAGCCGAAAAACAGCAAAGCCAGACCGATCAGCGCGATCAGCGTCCAGAACAGCGTTTTTTTGTCATTCATTCGGATCAAAAATTGCTTTACGGCGTGCATATTACATTCACCTCGCTTTGCACCTGAAAGGTTTCCGTGAGATAGGCTTCGATTTTTTCGGTCAAAATACCGTATTGGGCACCGTTTAGCACCACCTTGATTTCGGCGATGCGCACCTGCCCCGTGTCCGTGTCATCACAAACAATCTTCGCTTGCACCGCCTCCTTCTCCACGCCCCATTTCGATGCCAGCGCTTCCCGGATGTTTTCCGACAAAATTTCACAGGTTTGTTCAATCACCATTTTCTCCCCACTTTGCACCGCGGCAGCCTCTTCGCCAGCCGCCTCTCCGCTTTGCTGCAAATCCTTCTCCGATGTGATATGCAGAGAAGAGAGCAGCGCGCACAGAATCACAAGCGAAAACACGGCTTTCACATATTTCCCGCTCCCTTCCCGCTCTCCCGGCAGACAGGTCAGCAGGATCTGCGCGGCACATGCCAAAACAATCAGACCGTACATATTTTTCCCCTCTCAACAGGCAGCTCCCGCCGCAAGAATACCACATTGCAGCATAAACAGCACACCTGTAAAGGCAAGAATCGCAGCAAGAAATCCGCTGATTTCTCCCACCGTCTGTAGAACGGTATGCTCCCTTTGCAGCGCAAGCAGCTCCGCCGCTGCCGCACATAAGCAGCACATCCCGCGAAACAGCAGCAGGCGGATCAACGGCTGCAGCAGCACCACCAGCAATACGGCGATGCCGCCGCCTCCCACAAGCCCCTTCACACTGCCAAGCGCGGCGGACACCGTGGTGACGGCGTCAGAGAGTGCGGTGCCCACAACCGGGACGAGATTGCCCATGGCGAATTTCACCCCACGTATCCCGAGGCTGTCCGATGCTGCTGCGATCGTTTTTTGAAATGCCAATACGGCGGTCAAAACGGTAGACAAAAAGCCGATCACCCACAAAAAGCATTTGCGGATCATGCGCCCGATGCTCTCCAACGAAAAAGGCGCGCTGCACAGAGACAGTACTCCAAGTGCCAGTGACGCATTCACCGCCGGGCGCAGGACGCGATCCGCCACCGTTCCCACCAGCGAGAAAAACGCACTCATGCCGACACGGGAGGCGCTTGCCGTTGCAAGCTTGCCGCTCATCACCGTCACAGCGCACAGCGCCACGGTGATGCTGTTCATGACGCGGCGCAGTGTGACCAGGCCGTTTTGCACGGCTTGCAGCTGTTCCTGCACGGATGAAAACAGCACCCAGCACAGCAAAGCCGAGCAAAGCATAGACAGCACATCACGGATTTGCTGCGTACCGATCGCATCGCTGAACAGACGGAAGGCCGCGCTGCAAATCAGACACGCCATGACCGTCATGACAAGTGCGCGCAGATTCTTGACCGTTCCGAGCACCGTACTTTTCAGATAGCGAAAGAGCCCCTGCGAGGCGCCGGTTTCCGTTTCTGTCAGTTCCTCCCAGATTTCCCGCTGTTCTGCGTCCAGAGCCTGTGCGATCTCTTCTGCGCCGGACTGCGCGTAAATACTTTCCCGCAGCGGCTCCTGCGCCGCGGCAGGCATGCAGAGCAGCAACGGAAAAAGCGCTGCCAGGAGAAAACACCGCACACCTTTTTTCATGTCAGACTCTCCCTTGCAAACGACAAAAGCTGCTCCAGCAGCGGCAGACACTGCGCCAGAATCACCAGCTTCCCCAAAAACTCCGCCGACTGCGCAAGCGTAGCCTGTCCCATTTCGCGCGCACAGAGCACGGTGATCTGTGTCAACAACCCCAACCCTAACGCACGCAGCATGATGGTAAAATACGTTTCCACTCCACTCTGCTGTGCCAGACGGCGAAAAGAAGAAATCATCGGGTATAGCAGCGCTGCCGCCGCGCCCAGACACAGAATGCTACAACACAGCACTACCAATCTGCCGTAGTTCTCCCGCGCGCGCCCGAGCAGCATAGCGGCGGCAGCGGCGAGGAGCACCGTGCCGCAGAGCTTGACCAGTATCTCCGTGCTGTTCACAGCCCAAACACACTCTTCACGCTGCTCAGAAGCGCGGCAATTTCTCCCATAAGCATCATCAACACCAAGACCATTCCGGCAATGCTGACCAACGTCGCCTGCTCCTCTCTGCCGCTTTTGGAAAGAATCTGACAGGAAACGCTGACCAGCATCCCGATTCCCGCCACTTTCAGAAGTAAGGTGATATCCATACATTTCCCCATCCGTTGTTTTTGGTTTCTACCACAAAAGCAGAATCATCCCCGCACCGCCCAGCAAAGCAAGCGGGGCATGCAGGTGGGCGCACAGCTTGTTTTCTTCATGCGCCTTGTGCAAATTTTGATGTAAATATTTCGAAAAAGCCGCGCAGCGTCTTTCCTCACAGGCGGTATCCCCGCCGCCCAGCTCCCGGCAAAAGCATGCCCATTGTTCCGCCTCCTGCGCGTTGAGCGCACACAGCGTCCGCGCATCGGGCGCGCGCGCGAGCAGGGCAGCTGCCGGCGTTCGCTTTTCGCTGATTTCCCTTTGCGCTTGCCCGACGAATTGTGCCAGCGCCTGCAGTGCGGCGATCCTGTCCTTCTGCCTGTCCTGCTGTCGCTTTTGCACAGCAAAAACGGCACACAGCAGCAGCACAGCCCCGCAGACCCGCAGTGTCACAGCGCAATATCCTCCCGCCGATGCACGGCATAGCGAAATGCTTCTCCCGCTCTTGTCACGCCGATATACTGCGCAAACACCCCGCTGCCATGGAGCCGGCGCAGCCCGGGACGCGAGAGCAGGCGCTGCGGGCTGTCACCGTGCGCCGTTGCGATCAGCGGAACGCCGCTGTTCTGCGCGTACAGCACCGCGCGGGTCTGCTCGGGCGAACCGATTTCATCACAGAACATCACCTGCGCGTTCATATTGCGCGTTGCGATCCGAATGCCCTGCTCCATGTCATAGCCGATCAAAAAATCCGCAAAGCAGTCCCGGTAGTCCTGCGGATCATACAGCTCTGCGGTCGGGTCGATCACAACGCCGCGCCACGTTTTTGTCATCTGATGAATCAGGTCGCGAAGCAGTGTTGTTTTTCCCTGTCCGGGCGGTGCGTAGATCAGTGTGGAAACGATCGGCGTGGGCGGCGCCTCGGTCGGCGCACGGTCCGGCACATCCTCCCGCGCCTGTTTGGGGCAG
>DBGFNI010000185.1:0-3086 GCA_048527645.1 Eubacteriales bacterium
CCTGCCGGACACGGAAAAAAAATCATTTTTGCGCATCGGGCCGTACCTCTCACAGGAAGTCACGCACGCTCAGATTCTCGAATGGGCAGAGGCCAACGGTCTGACTCCCCATCAGGCAAAAGATTTGGATACCTATTACAGCTCCATCCCCCTGATCCGTGATGACAGTATCATTTTCGCCATGATCGACACATTCGCCGAACGGATCTGGCACAGTGAGGAAAAATACACCGTGATAGATCTGGATCAGGATCTGTCAGAGGATTGGCACCCGCAGGCAGCAGCAGATACGCTCGACGAAACAGAAAAAAAACTGATGCATTTGAAAATCATAGAAGCGCGGTATAAATCGGAAGCCGAAATGATGGAGGCAGTCGCACAGGGCTCCGTGCATAAAGTGAATTTACTGCTCGCCGGCTTTTCCAAGCTCTCCATCGCCGCACGCCTGTCCGACCCGCTGCGCAATCTGAAAAACTACTGCATCGTCACCAATACACTGATGCGAAAAGCGGCGCAGAACGGCGGCGTGCACCCCGTGCATCTCGATCGGATCTCCTCAGACTTTGCGGAAAAAATCGAACGCGCCGAGTCTGTCGATGCCGCCGAGCACCTGATTGGCGAGATGTTTCGGTCATACTGCAATCTGGTGCGCAAACACTCTACCCGGCGCTATTCGCCGCCCGTACAAAAAACAATTCTGCTCATCGAAGCCGACCTGACTGCCGATCTCTCCCTGCGTACACTTGCCGACGCACAAAAAATCAGCGCGGGATATCTCTCCGCGCTGTTTCGGAAGGAAACTGGGAAAACACTGACGGATTATGTCAACGAAAAACGTGTCGAAGCTGCAAAGAGACTCTTGAAAACCACCAATCTTCAGGTGCAAACCGTCGCACAGCACTGCGGTATATTCGATGTGCATTATTTTACGAAGATCTACAAAAAATATACGGGAATGACCCCAAGAGAATACCGTGCAAGCATCTGACTATTTCCGCTCGGCAAACGCCCGGGGACTGATCCCGTATTCCGCCTTAAACGCGCGGAAAAAGCCGGTGTAATCCTGAAAGCCGCACTGCAAATAGACCTCCCCCGGCGCAGCGCCCCCCTCCAGTAGCTGCTTTGCTGCTGTCATTCGCTTCATCATGATATAGCGATAAACGCTGACACCAACCGCACTGCTGAATGCATGGGATAGATGGTATTTGCTGACAAAAAAACGCTGCGCCAAGCCCTCCAGAGAGAGCGTCTCTTGATAATGCTCGTTGATGTAATCAAGCAGATGCGAAACCAACGTGGAGGGGTCGCGCTGTGATTGCGGCTGACTTGCAGAGCGCTCGGCAAGGCGGTTGAGCGCAACCATAATCTGAACAAAAATTCCCTGTGCACACAATTCTGCCCCATACTCTCCTCCGTAGTATTCGCGGATCAGAGCGCTGAGCCGTTCTGTCATGTCCGCGCGCTGCAAGGAGGAGGACAGGTGCAGCAGATTGCTCCTGTCCCGGTTTCCGCTCTCAAAGCACCGGGAGAGAGAACTCTGCGTTCCCGACAGCGTCTCCAGATACTGCTTGTCCACCCACAGCACAATCCGCTCATATTTGGGCGCCTGTGCAAGTGACATCGGACGGTGCAGCACCATCGGGTTGATCAGCAGAATATCCCCCGGCTCCAAATGATACTGCTGTCCCTCCACCCAGTAGGAAAGCTCCCCGCCGAGCAAAAAAAATACTTCATAAAAATCGTGCGTGTGCACTGCCACCTCGTCCGGTCGGGTGTCGTTATAGTGAAACACCTCAAAGGTTCGGCACCGCATTTCCTGCCGTGTTTCAAAACGCTGCGCTCTTTCTCTCATTCCTGACACCTCCGCTATCATATTACCGCAACAATCGCAATATGTCAAGCAATTAACGCAATATTCATTGTCAAAAAAACGTGTTATACTAAACGCAGATCATCATAAGACCGTGCGCATCCTTTTCACAGCGCCGGCACCGTATCACCCCCGCACAAACCGAACCAAACCAATTTCCATTCGGAGGTATCGAAAACATGGATATGAAAATGTCATTCCGCTGGTACGGCGACAGCGACCCCGTCACATTGGAGAACATCTCGCAGATTCCCGGCATGCGGTCTGTCGTGTCCGCCGTGTATGATGTCAAGCCGGGTGAAATCTGGCCGGAAGAAAGTCTTAAAAGACTGTCGGAGCAGTGTCGCGCGCACGGCCTGATCTTCGACGTCGTCGAATCCATCCCCGTGCATGAGGACATCAAGCTCGGTCGGGGAGATGTCGAACATCTGCTTGCGGTCTACGCCGAAAACATCCGCCGCTGCGCAAAATACGGCGTCAAATGCGTCACCTATAATTTTATGCCCGTGTTCGACTGGACGCGGACACAGCTGGACAAGCAGGCGCCGGACGGCTCCACCAGCCTTGTGATGTACTGGGAACAAATGAAGGGACTTGATCCGCTGAAGGACGATATTCACCTGCCCGGTTGGGATTCCAGCTATACGCAGGATGAGGTGCGCGAGCTGATCACGGCATACGGGGCGCTTGGCGAAGAAGGCCTTTGGAAAAATCTGGAGCGCTTTTTGCAGGCAGTGATCCCCGTGGCAGAGGAATGCGGCGTGCGGATGGCGATTCACCCCGACGATCCGCCTTACCCGATTTTCGGTCTGCCCCGCATTATCACCTGCGAGGAAAACCTGGACCGTTTCCTCAAGCTCTATGACAGCCCTGCAAACAGCCTGTGCCTGTGCACCGGAAGCCTCGGCTGCGCCGCCTCCAACGATATCCCCGCCATGGTGGCAAAATACGCCGCAATGGACCGCATCGCGTTTATGCACATCCGCAATGTGCAGATTCTGCCGGACGGCTCCTTTGAGGAAAGAGCACATCTCTCCTCCTGCGGCACGCTGGATATCTATGAGATCGTCAAAGCCCTGACCGACCACGGCTACAGCGGCTATGTCCGTCCCGACCACGGCAGAATGATCTGGGGCGAGCAAGGCAGACCCGGCTACGGTTTGTATGACCGCGCGCTCGGTGCAACATATCTCAACGGTATGTTCGAAGCCTGCGA
>DBGFNI010000186.1:0-12711 GCA_048527645.1 Eubacteriales bacterium
GTATGAGGAATTGCTCATGGATGAGGAAGGACTGGAAAAAACCGCAAATCAGAAGATCTATATCGGTCATCTGCTGGATTTGGACGATGAGCTGTTTTCCGCTGATTTGCATCGGCTCAAGGAACTTGCCTACGACGAGAATTCCGACATTCGTCAGGCAGTGGCAAAGCTGGTGCCGACCTACCATTATCAAAAGGAGCAGTCCGCGCATAGCGAACGGGTCTCCTGACGCGGCACGCCGCGGCAAGACCGACTCACATCGACATCAAAAGATAAAATCCCGACAGGCGATACAGCAATCGCCTGCCGGGATTTTTTTGCTTGAAGGCGGGGCTTTCACGGCATGCGTGCCGCGAAAAGAAAGGCGTTTACCAAGCCAGCGGTTATGCGCCGGTGCTGCCAAAGCCGCCGGCGCCCCGCTCTGTTTCATCCAGCGTGTCAGTCTCGCTGAATTCCACAGACAGATAGGGCAGAATCACCATTTGTGCGATGCGGTCGCCGAAGTGGATCGTCTTTTCTGCATCCGTGTCATTGTGCAGAGAGATGAAGTATTCGCCGCGGTAATCGCTGTCGGCGACGCCGACACAGTTGGAGGGGCGCAGCCCCTGCTTTGCTGCCAGACCGCTGCGCGCGAAGATTGCCGCAAAATATCCGTCGGGCACGGCAACCGCGATACCGGTACCGATTTTTTCACTGGTGTGCGGGGCAATGGTGACGCTTTCTTTGTCGGGGCAGGCATACAAATCGTAGCCGGCAGCGGCGGATGAGCCGCGCGTGGGGATTTTTGCGCCGTCGCGCAGACGTTTAATCTTGACTTCCATAAATTTCTCCTTTTTCACATAACACAGAAATATTTTCCCCGTCGGTAACGACGGTAACCGTTCCGTTTTGATCGGTGCGGCACCAGGGGATGCTTTCTTTTTGCAGCCGATCCAGGGTTTCCCTATGGGGGTGGCCGTAGTCGTTGTCCTGTCCGCAGCTAATGACATAGAACGACGGCCGGACGGCGCGCACGAAGGCGTCTGAGCTTGAGGTGGACGAGCCGTGATGTCCCGCTTTGAGAACCGTTGCATGAAGCTGCTTGGGGGAGTATGTGTCGAGCAGCTGTTGCTCCACCTGCTTTTCGGCGTCGCCGGTCAGCAGAAAAGAAATCTCACCGTAGGTGACTTTTGTAACGATGCTGACATTGTTGAGATCCTCCTCGCTTTCCTGTAGCGGCGCGAGCAGTTCGACGCTGACGCCGTCGAGGTCAAAGGCGAAGCCCGCCTTTGCCGCCTGCACGGTACAGTTTTCTTCTTCCAGCGCTGTCAGAAGCGCATCGTATGTGGCAGTGTTGGTGTATGCTTTGGGCATGAGCACATTTTTGCATAACAGAGCGCGGATGACCGCGTCCCCGCCGCCGATATGATCCTCATGCGGATGGGTGAAAAGCACATAATCCAGCGAGTTTGCGCCGGCTTGCGCAAGCTGTGCGAGCAGCCGCTGCTCAGACGATTCCGGACCGGCATCAACGAGGACAAAGCGGTCATGGGGTGTTTGAATCAGGATGCTGTCGCCCTGCCCCACATCCAAAAAGGAAACCTGCATGGTGGGCTCGCCGTCCTGAAGCGTCCCGCTGGAAAAAACGGGAACGCTGTCCGTCTGCCGCTCATAAAAATAGCCGAAGACCGCGCCGAGCACGATCAGCAGAAGCGCGATAGAAACGGAGAGCCGGTTTTTCTTAAAAATGGCTTTTCGGGTGGGTGACATGGCGATCAGCACACGCCTTTCTTCAGAATCATGTTCGCATACAGCGCCCGTTCACCGGTCATCACAACGGCGTAGGCCTCTTTGGCGCGCTCATAAAATGCGAAGCGCTCGATCTGATGGAGCTGTGCCTGCGTATACGGCGCGATTGTTTTTTGAAATTCGTCCCAGATCGGCGTGGGGACATCGTCTCCCGGCACCTTCTGCATAATATGTACCGGGTCGGCGTAGGTATCCAGCGGAAACAGCTGCAGCATCGCCTCCAGAACCGGTACGGCGCCGTGTCCGTCCAGACGGATCAGGCGCTTGGCGTGGGACGCACCGGGAAAGTTGCCGTCGGCGATGACGATTTCATCGCCGTGTCCCATTTCCGCCATGATTTTGAGCAATTCGGGAGAGATGATTTCAGGAATCCCTTTCAGCATAATGATAAACCTCCTTGTTTTTGCGGGGGATGGTATATCCGATTCCCCGGACAGAATAAATGATTTTCATATGAAACGCGGCATCCATCTTTTTGCGCAGATAACGGATGTAGACATCCACGATGTTGCTTTTTGCATTTTCTCCCGCCCACACAGCGCTGAACAGCTCGGCGCGGCTGACGGTTTGTCCCCGTTTTTTCAATAGGTATGCCAGAACCTCGTATTCCCGTTTGGAGAGACGGACCAACTTTGTGCCGCAGCGCACGCTGTATTCCTCTTCGATCAGCTGCAAGGGGGGCAGCACCGTCAGCGGCTTGGCATCCTCGGAGACGTCCATGCTTTGCTGCAGCGCAGTTCCGGGAGACAATAGCGTATTGACGCGCAGCAAAAACTGACGCACGGAAAAGGGACGGGAGAAAAACTCCATGTTTTCCCGCTGCGCCTCCTGCGCCAGGATGCCCGGCACCGTGGAGGGAACGTCAGTATAGCCGAACAGAATCAGCGGGACGCTTGCTCCGGGCCCCGGCGCATGAAAAACCTTTTGCAGGGCAGAGCCGGGAATATTGATGTCCAGCACAATCAGCGCGGCGCTTTGCAATGCTTCCTCCGTGAGCTGTGCGGCTTGCGCCGGATAGACCTGTACCGCGTGCGGAAAATGCTCTTCCAGCTCATATTGCAGCATTTGCGCGAAGATGGTGTCGTCCGAAATGAGAACAATCACAGCGCTTTTCTCCTCCTATCAGAAAGTTGTCGTGGCATTCAGAAGTTTGAGAGGATCACAACGACCGCGCCGTACAGCACGCCCAGCACCATCACCCCTGCCAAAATCAGAGCGATGACGCGTCTTGCGGTATCATGCATAGCGGTTACCTTTCTTAAAACAGTGTGTTTTGCATTTTTTCAATATCCCGATCTGCCAGTGTGACGGGAGAAGCGGGAATCTTGATTTTGCGGTATTGCCCGGGGTCTTCATACGGGCAGTTTTCCGCTGCTGCGTATGCGCCGACCACCGCGTTTTTCCCCTTGAGCGTCATCAGCTGCACGCCGCCGGCGGTTTTGGTGGTTTTGACCGGGATGAGCTTGGAGGAGATGGTGATGGCGCGCCCGAGATTTGTGACCATCATGATATCGAACGGCTCGCTCTCATAGAAAACGGCGACTGCGGGTGACGCGTCGGAATAGGCATTGACCAGCTTTTTCCGATTGCTTTTTGTTTCATAGGCAGTGACGGGGATTTTTACGCCCTTGCCGTTTGCAAAAATGAAGATGAAGTGGTGAGAGGGATGATAGGAGGGCAGCGTTTTCATAAAGATCGCCCGTTCATCCGGATCAAACCCGAGCTTCGCCGGGATATAATCGCCCAGCGCAGAGGCCTTGGTGCATTCAAAGTCGTTGAGCTTTGCCTTGTACAGCTGACAGTTGCTGCCGAAGAAGAGCGCCTCGTGCACGTTTTCCGCGTCCTCACAGCAGAGAATGGAGTCACCCTCCTTCAATTTTTGCTCATCATTGCCGCGAAGCGATTGCAGTGTGATTTTTTTGAAATAGCCCTCCCGGGTGAAAACAGCCTTGACATTGTAGTTTTCAACCTGGCTGTGCTCTTCAAACAGCGGCAGATCCTCGTCGTAGATCAACTGCGTTTTACGCGGCTTTGCGTACTTCGCTTTGATCTCCTTAAGCTGTGCGGCGATATATTTTTTGATTTTGACCTCGGAGGACAGGGTTGCCTCCAGATCGGCGATTTCCTTTTGCAGATCGGTGATTTCGCGCGTTTTGTTGAGAATATATTCCCGGTTGAGGTGGCGCAGCTTGATCTCCGCGACGTAGTTGGCCTGAACTGCGTCGATGTCAAAGCCCGTCATCAGGTTGGGCACGACGTCCTTGTCGTTCTCCGTCTTGCGGATGATGCGGATCGCCTTGTCGATATCCAGAAGAATTTTTCCCAGTCCCAGCAGCAGATGCAGTTTTTCCTGCTTCTTTTTCAAATCAAAGCGCAGCTCCCGCTTCACGCAGTCGCAGCGGAATTTGATCCATTCCTTCAAAATATCCATCACGCCGAGATCCATCGGGCGGTTGCCGATCAGGACGTTGAAATTGCAGGTGAACGAATCCTGCAGCGGCGTCAGCTTGTACAGCTTGCTCATCAGCTTGTCCGGGTCGACGCCGCGGCGCAGATCGATCGTCAGCTTAAAGCCGCTCAAGTCAATTTCGTCGCGGATATCGGAGATTTCCTTCAGCTTGCCCTCTTTGACCAGATCACTGACCTTTTTGATGATCGCCTCGATGGAGGTGGAGTAGGGTATCTGCAAGATCTCAATGCAGTTTTCACGCTTGTCGTACACGTATCTGGCGCGCATCTGAAAGCTGCCGTGCCCGGTGCGGTAAATCTCCTTCATCTGCATCCGGTTGTAAATAATGGAAGCGCCGCCGGGGAAATCAGGCGCGATGACGATGTCCATAAATTCGTTAAGCTCCAGCTTGGGGTTGTTCAAAAGGGCTATGGTGCCGTCGCAGATTTCCCCCAGGTTGAAGGAGCAAATATCAGACGCCATACCCACGGCAATCCCCTTGTTGGGAGAAACCAGAATGTTGGGAAATGCGGTGGGAAGCAGCACCGGCTCTTTCATCGTGCCGTCGTAGTTGTCAACAAAATCCACCGCGTCCTTGTCGATGCCGCGGAAGATTTCCTGACAGAAGGGATCCAGCTTGACCTCGGTATACCGCGGCGCGGCGTATGCCATGTCACGGCTGTACTGCTTGCCAAAGCTACCCTTAGAGTCGATAAACGGATGCAGCAGCGTTTCATTGCCCCGTGTCAGACGCACCATGGTCTCATAAATGGAGGCGTCGCCGTGGGGGTTCAGCTTCATGGTGGAGCCGACCACATTGGCGCTTTTGGTGCGGTTTCCGGTGAGCAGACCCATTTTGTACATGGTGTACAGCAGCTTGCGGTGCGCGGGCTTGAACCCGTCGATTTCCGGAATGGCGCGGGAGATGATGACGCTCATGGCGTAGGGCATATAGTTTTTTTCAATGGTTTCCGCTATGGGTTGGACAGTGATCTCCGCGACATGATCACCGAACAGATCAATGTCCTCGTTTTTGCCGGTTTTCTTTTTTGCCATCGCTGTGCACCTCCTCAATAGTCGGCGTCGGCAACATATTCATAGCCGTTTTCCGCAATAAATTTCTTTCTGCCCTCCAAATCGTCTCCGAGCAGCGTCTCAAAAATCCAGGCGGTCAACTCTGCGTCCTCCGCCTTGACCTGAATCAGCCGTCTGCTTGCAGGGTTCATGGTCGTCTGCCACATCATTTCCGGCTCGTTTTCGCCAAGACCCTTGGAGCGTTGGATGGTGTATTTCTTTTCGCCGAAGGAGGCGATGATGTCATTTTTCTCCTGCTCGTTGTATGCAAAGCGGATATCGCCCTCGCAGGTCAGCTCATAGAGGGGGGATTCTGCAATGTAAACCTTTCCCGCCTCGATCAGGGTGGGCAGCAGGCGGTAGAACATTGTCAGCAGCAGGGTGCGGATCTGGAAGCCGTCCTCGTCCGCATCGGTGCAGATGATCACCTTCGACCACTTGAGCTGCTCCAAATCGAAAATGGGGATGTCGCCCTTGACCTTGCCCTGCAGTTCCACGCCGCATCCGATTACGCGCAAAAGATCGGTGATGATGTCGCTTTTGAAAATTTTGTCATAGCTGCTCTTCAAGCAATTGAGCGTCTTGCCGCGAACCGGGATGATCGCCTGAAATTCCGCGCTGCGTGCCAGCCGGCAGGAGGTCTGCGCGGAGTCGCCCTCCACGATAAACAGTTCCCGCCGTGTGACGTCCTTGGAGCGGCAGTTGATAAATTTTTCCACGCGGTTGGAGATGTCAATGTTGCCGGTCAGTTTCTTTTTGATCGAGATCCGCGTATTCTCCGCGGTTTCCCGGCTGCGCTTGTTAGCCAGCACCTGCGCGCAGATTTTTTCTGCGTCCATGGGGTTTTCCGCGAAGTAAATCTCCAGAGACTGCTTGAGAAAATCCGTCATAGCCTGGGCGATGAAGGTGTTGGTGATCGCCTTTTTCGTCTGGTTGGCATATGACGCCTCGGTGGAAAAACTGTTAGACACCAAAATCAGGGAATCCTCCACATCGGCGAAGGTGATTTTGGATTCGGTTTTATTATAGTTTGCTTTTCCGTTGCTGTTCTTGAGATATTTGTCAATGGCATCACGGAAAGCGGTGCGCACCGCCTTGTCCGGGGAGCCACCATTTTCCAGAAAACTGGAATTGTGATAATATTCGATCACATGATTGTAATTGGAAAAGCAGAACGAAACATCCGCTTTGAGCTTGTATTCCTTTTTGTCCTCGCGATCCTTTCCCGCGGTTTTGAGGTGAACCGTGTAGGGCATGGTGAAGGCGCGGTCGCCCGCCAGTTGCAGGATATAGTCCTCGATGCCTTTTTCGTAGTAAAACTCCGTCTGCGAAAAGGTGCCGTCTTCGTCTTCATATTTCAGGACAAAACGGATGCCGGCGTTGACCACGGACTGTTGCTGCAGCACTTCCTCATACCGTGCGCGCGGGATGGCGATATCGGTGAAGACGGAAAGATCGGGGCGCCATTTTGTGACAGTGCCGCTCTTTCGATCTGACTTCGTTTTTTCCCGGCGTTCCAGATCGGTCACCGGGTTGCCGCGCTTAAAATGAATCGAATAGACCTGATCCTTCTGATAGGACTCTACATCCATGTATTCTGAGGCAAACTGCGTCGCGCACGCGCCCAGTCCGTTGGTGCCCAGCGAGTATTCGTATGCGGCGTCTTCGGCGTTGTTGTTGTATTTTCCGCCGGCATACATTTCACAGTAGACCAGTTCCCAGTTATATCGGCCGAGCCGCTCGTTGAAATCCAGCGGAACGCCCCGTCCGAAATCTTCCACGCAGATGCTGTGATCCCGCCACACCGTGACGATGATCTCATGACCGAACCCCTCGCGCGCCTCGTCCACGGAGTTTGACAAAATTTCAAAAAAGGAATGCTCGCAGCCCTCCAGCCCGTCAGAGCCGAAGATGACAGACGGCTTTTTTCGGACGCGGTCTGCGCCCTCCAGAATATCAATGCTGTCATTACCGTAGGCGGTGTTCTTTTTCTTTTCAGCCATATCTTTCTCCGTTTTAAAAATGTATAATAATCTAAACTATTATAACAAAAAAACGGAAAAAAATAAAGCGTTTTCCGAAAATTTCCCGCTCTTTTCTTTATTTGCGCGTCCAAACAGAGATAAAGCAGCCCGGTTTTTGAAAAAATTTAAGAAAAGTCTTGATTTATTTGAAAGGATTTGTTATACTAATAAAAAGGATTCTGAAGAATTCATACCGTTTCATTTATGATTTCAAGATCTGGAGGAAGCAAAATGGTATCTCGCAACATTACAATCAAAAACAGCGTCGGCCTGCATGCAAGACCCGCAACCTTTTTTATTCAGAAGGCAAATTCCTATAAAAGCTATGTTTGGGTAGAAAAGGATGACAGACGCGTCAACGCAAAGAGCCTTTTGGGTGTTTTGTCGCTTGGCATTACCAAGGGGATGGAAGTGACTTTGATTGCCGACGGTGCTGACGAGGTAGAGGCGCTCAACGGTCTGGAAGAGCTGGTTGAGACCGGTTTTGAAGACTGATTCGGAGTTCCGGGGATATTAAGTATTTAAGTGGGTTTTCATGACCGCGGTGCTCAGGCATCGTCTGTTTTCATGCAGATCCACTTTTTTTGTGGAACAACGGCGCACAACGGCGGGAGGTGATGGTGTGGTGCAGACGGAAAAACGGTTGGATTCATTGCTGCAAAAGGCAAACGGCTTGCCCCGTTCTCCCGGCGTTTATATTATGAAAAACGTGCGCGGTCAGGTGATCTATGTCGGAAAGAGCCGCGTGCTGCGCAACCGCGTTTCACAGTATTTTCAGCGTATTGCCGATCACAATGAAAAAACGCGGCGCATGGTCATGCAGGTATGTGACTTTGATTACATCCTGACGGACACGGAGATGGAAGCGCTGACGCTGGAAAACAGCCTGATCAAGCACCATTCTCCCAAATATAACATCCGTCTGAAGGATGACAAAAACTACCCGTATATCCGAATTTCGAAAGAAGAGTATCCGACCATTACAATGGTGCGCCGCCGCAGTGCAGACCGCGCGAAGTATTACGGTCCGTTTTCGTCATCACAAACGGTGTGGCAGCTGATCGGTGCGCTGCAAAAAATATTCGGGCTGGCGCGCTGTAAAATGCGCTTTCCCGAGGACATCGGCAAAAAGCGACCCTGCATCTACGCGCAGATGGGCACCTGCGTTGCGCCCTGCACCGGGGAGGTTTCCGCCGGGGAATACCGCGCGCTGTTCGACCAGATTCACGCGCTGCTGCACGGCAGCAGCACGGAAGTGAAACGGGAACTGACGGCGCAAATGGAAGAGGCGTCGGAGCAGCTGGAATTTGAGCGTGCCGCGCAGCTGCGCGATCGGCTGCAGCTGATCGGAAAAATCTGGGAGAAGCAGAAGGTTGTCGGCGCGCCAGGCACTGAGCAGGATGTGTTTGCCGTGTGGAGAGGGGAAACGTGTCAGTGTGTCACGGTGTTTTATATCCGTGACGGCATGCTGCTGGACACGGAGCATCAGTTTTTCGGTGCGGATCAGCTGCTGGAGGAGGAAAACTTTTCCCAGTTTCTGACGATGTTTTATCAAAAGCGTCAGTATATTCCCAAAGAAATTTTGCTTGCCTGCGGCATGGAGGAGCAGACGCTGCGCACCTTGGAGCAGTGGCTGTCAGAGCAGGCGGAATATCGCGTGCGTCTCTCTGTCCCTGCCCGCGGTGATCGGCGCGCGCTGTGCGAAATGGCGCGCGAAAATGCCGAACAGTTCGGCAGGCAGTATCAGATGCGAAATGAAAAGGATCAGGCCGCGCTGGAAAAACTTGCCGCTTTGCTAAAGCTGGAGGTCGTTCCGTCCCGCATCGAGGCGTATGACATTTCCAATCTCGGTGCGGAGCATACCACCGCGGGCATGGCAGTCATGCTGGACGGTGTGTTTGCCAAAAAGGAATACCGCACCTTTTCGATTCAGAGTGTAGTGCAGGACGACTACGGCGCGATGCGCGAAGCGCTGACCCGTCGCTTCACGCATTATCTGAAGGGGGATGCGGGCTTTGATCAGCGCCCGGATCTGCTGCTGCTGGACGGGGGCGTGGGACATGTCAGTACGGCAAAGCAGGTGCTGGAAGAATTGCAGATTTCTGTCCCGGTATACGGCATGGTGAAGGATGCGTATCACAAAACCCGCGTGCTTACCGACGGCGAGCGGGAAATCAATATTTCGCATGAGCAAAGCGTGTTTGTGCTGCTGTACCGCTTGCAGGAAGAGGTGCACCGCTACACGGTGGGGAAAATGCAGCATGCAAAACGCCGGACCGTGAAGCATTCCTCGCTGGAAAAAATTCCAGGCATCGGACCGGCAAGAGCCAAGAAACTGCTGGCGCATTTCGGCGGACTGGCGGGCGTGCGGAACGCGGAGGAGGATGCGCTGCGCGGCGTGTGCGGCATCACGGAAGAGACAGCGCGGAATATTTACCGCTATTTTCACAGCGATTTTGACAAAGCCGGCGTTTTGCCGGATCGGGAAAGAAAAGAGGAGTGACATGATGCGAATTATTACCGGCAGCGCACGCGGCGTGCGGCTGGAAACCTTGGAGGGAGAAACGACCCGTCCGACGCCGGAGCGCGTGAAGGAGGCGGTGTTCAGCGCCATTCAGTTTGACCTTGTCGGCAAGCGCTTTTTGGATTTGTTTGCGGGGAGCGGGCAGATGGGGCTGGAGGCGGTCAGCCGCGGTGCAGCGCTGGCTGTGCTGGTGGATGAAGATGCCGGCGCGGTGCAGATTATCAAAAACAATGCAAAAAAGGCAAAGCTTTTTGAAAAATGCCGCGTGTCAAACATCTCATATACCGCGTTTCTGCGCGGGGCGGCCGGCAAAGAAACCTTTGACTATATTTATCTGGATCCGCCGTTTGCCGCGCACTTATGGGCAGACGCGCTGAAGCGCATCCGCGACGCGAAAATCTGCCATGCAGACAGCGTGATCATTTGCGAAAGCGAGAGCGAAGAACTGTTCGGCGGCAGACAGGATGTTCAACAGGCGTATACCGTGATCAAGCAGGTGCGCTACGGCAGGATTGTATCCACCTGGCTTAAGCCCTGCGGGGAGAAGGAAGAGAAGGCATGACAAGCGCTGTATTTGCTGGAAGCTTTGACCCGGTCAGCATCGGACATGCGGAAGTGGTCCGCAGGCTGAGCCATATATTTGACAGGGTATATTTTTTGCTTGCGATAAACGCGGAGAAAACGGCGTTTTTCACCGTGGAGGAGCGTCTGGAAATGATGCGTCTTGCGGTAACGGAGCTGCAAAATGTTGTAGTGGACTACACGCCGGGCTATGTTTACCGCTATGCGCAGGAACACGGCGCGGCGGTGCTGGCGCGGGGCGTGCGAAATGCCGAGGACTATGCGTATGAGCGCATCATGGCGGAAAACAACCGCGGCTGGGCGCCAAAACTTGAGACCGTCTATCTGATGTGTGACCCTGCGTATGCAAAGGTGTCCTCCAGTGCGATCCGCGCGGCGCTGCGGGAGGGCGAAGATCTCACACCGTATCTGGGGGAGTCCGTGGCGGCGTATCTTGCGTCTATTCCGGATTTTGACCAACGGAGGAGAGAAATTGGAAAACAGTAAAAGCACGTTCGTCTCCATTCTCCGCCGCATCTGCGCCGAAGAAAAAATTGAACTCAACGCGTATGCATATGATTGGGTGTTTTGCTTGAAAAAAGGAGCGCGCAGTCGCTATCTGTACGGTTATAAATTCCCGATCAATGATGCGGCCTCCGCGTCGCTGTGCGACGACAAAGGGGCGCTTTCCGAGGTGCTGGAGCAAAACGGTGTTGCGCATATCCCGCACATGTTTTTTCTCTCACCGGCAGACAGGCATTATGTGGGCGGACAGGGAGACGAGAAGGACATGCTCGCGCTGCTGCGGCAATACGGATCGGACGCAGTGATCAAGCCGAATTTCGGAACCGGCGGCTATGATGTGTGCCGCGTGCGCTCCGAAGAGGAACTGCGCCGGGAAAGTGCGGAGATTTTCAAATCATCGTCTGCGCTTGCCATGTCGCCGTATGTGGAGATTTTGCAGGAGTACCGTGCCGTCATGCTGGACGGCACACTCGAACTGCTTTTTGAAAAGAAGCGTCCGCAGGTGGAAGGAAACGGAACGGACACCGTGGCGCAGCTTGCCGCGGCACAGCTCGGCGACGGTTCTGTCCGTCTGCCGCCTAAAGTTGCAGAGCAGATTCCCGCCCGGGGGCAAACCGTGCTGCTCGGCTGGAAGCATAATCTCGGACAGGGCGCGCAGGGCCGCTATATATCGGACAACCGCCTTGTACACACTTTGCAGCCTCTTGCCGCCTCTGCCATGCGGGCAGCGGAGATGCGCTTTGCTTCGGTTGACATTGTGCACACGGCACAGGGATATTTTGTTCTGGAAATCAACAGCGGCGTGATGCTGGAGCATTTTGCTTCACAAAGCGCGGCATACCGCGATCTGGCGACCGAGGTCTACCGCCGCGTGATCCTGCGTCTGCTGGCGTGAGCGCGGCGCGCGCATCTGAATATCAAGCCCGGATGTTTCATATAGTATAGAGCAATAGCAGTTCTGATACGGAGGCACAATGAAACGAACCGGTGATACGGTATCTTACAGCGGGAAAGCGGCGACGGTTTTGCTGCTTGCCGCGCTGTTCAGCTTGGCTCTGGCGCTTATGGGATATCTGATTTGCTTGTGGCTTCCCACCGCGCCGCAGACCGGCGGGACGTCTGCCGCCGCTGCCGGGAGCGGGTCGGGCAAAATGCCCACGGTGATTCTGGACGCCGGGCACGGCGGGGATGACGGGGGAGCGGTCAGCGCCGGCGGCAAGCTGAAGGAAAAGGATCTGAATCTCTCCATCACCCTGCAGCTGGGGGAGATGCTGCAACAGCAGGGAATCCGGGTGGTGTACACCCGGACGGAGGATGTTTCTTTAGATGAAAAGAATATCAAGGGGCAGCATAAGCTGTATGATCTGAAAAACCGTTTGCTGCTCGCCCGGGAATATCCCGGTGCGCTGTTTGTCAGCATTCATATGAACACCTTTCCGAGTGAAAAGTGTGCGGGACTGCAGGTGTTTTATTCCAAGCATCACCCAAACAGCGCGCTTTTGGCAAAGAAGATACAGGAAAACAACCGTCTCTCTCTGCAGCCGGACAACGGGCGCTTGGCAAAGGCAGCCGGCAGCTCCATCTATCTGCTCGACCGGGCAAAGGATCCGGCGGTTTTAGTGGAATGCGGCTTTTTATCCAATCCCGCAGAGGCAAAGGAACTTGCGGATCCGATCGGACAGTTGAAAATCTGCGGTATGCTATGTCAGTCTATCACGGATTTTTTGTATACAAATCAATCAGACAACGGAGTATAAGAAATGAAA
>DBGFNI010000187.1:0-7551 GCA_048527645.1 Eubacteriales bacterium
CACTGGACAGGAAAAGCACACGGCGCTCCTGTTCATTCTGCAAAACTGTGCCGCCAACCTCTGCGGAATGATCACGCCCTTCGGCAATCCGCAGAATCTCTATCTTTTCAGCTATTACGGTCTTTCTACGAAAACGTTCTTTTCGGCAATGCTGCCGCCATTCATCCTGTCTACTGTTCTCATTCTCCTGTGTTGCTTAGTGTTTCCAAAAGAACAGCTTTCCGTGCCGGAAGCACAGGTCACGGTAGACTCATGCCGAGCCGTTATCTATGGTGGACTATTCTGTTTGGCCGTTGCCATGGTGCTGCGGCTGGTACCCTATGTCCTTGGTTTGACGGTCATTGTTCTGGCGCTCTGGTTTCTGGACCGGCACGCACTGAAAACTGTAGATTGGGGATTGTTGGCCACTTTCGCCGCTTTCTTCACCTTTTCCGGCAACCTTGCTCGAATGGAAGCTGTCCACATACTGTTCGCTCGCCTTTTGTCCCACGGGACCATGCTGATCTCCGCGCTTACCTGCCAGATCATCAGTAATGTTCCTGCCGCCATTTTACTCAGCCGCTTCACACAGGATGCACGCGGGCTTCTGGTCGGCGTCAATGTGGGCGGTGCAGGAACGCTGGTGGCTTCTCTGGCAAGCCTTATTACCTTTCGGGAATATACTCACCATGTTCCTAATGGTGGAAAACAGTTTCTTTTTCTTTTTTCTGGGATCAGCTTTGCCTTTTTGACGATTCTTTTGGCTGCCATGTCCTTCCTGAACGGATGAGCCTTTATTGTCAGCATCTTTGGGAAAAATCCTTAAATAATTGTGTTGACGTAAGCTGTATGTCGATTAATAACCCATTCTAACGCACTTTCGTTTTCGCGCTTCACTTCTTTAAGGATTCCTGTTCATCCACAGCTTCGCCCTCTTTCGGATATCCATTTAACGACCCGTCATCTTTAATATTGTGGAACACGGTCATTTGGTTTCATAATTTTTCTTTTTTGCGTAAGATTTATCTGTATGGCATTACTACATTTTAGGTTTATTTCTTACAACATACAAACCTACAAACGCGAAATAAAATACTAAATCGGCCTTTTCTATAACATCTGTCAGCGGCTTGCATTGGCCGTCAAAATAAGATAAAATAAATACCCTTATGGTCAAACGAGTGGGGAGGGACACGGCTGTGCGGATAGACAAGAGAACAGCTACGGGCATTGGCTGTCTTGTGACGATCGGTATTGTGCTCGCGTTGATGATCGTGACCTTTCAGGCCATTGCGCGCGGTGATGTTCCGGAAAATCCGCTCACGCCGGTCGGCGTGGTACTGGAACTCGTCTGCGCCATCCTGACGACCTCGACCTATGCAAGCGTGGTCTTTGGCAGTCATTCGCGCAGGCGCTTTCGCTCCTATTTCCTCTGGATGCTGGCGATCAACACCATTGGGCTTTTGAGCGATGTGATCTATTGGGGGATCGGGCTTGATTTTCTTCCTGCCCTTCCGCGGCTTCGCGAGACCTGCTATTTTGTCTGCTACGCCTCGGCATTTCCACTGCTCATTTTTTACAGCACCTATCTCATCAGTTACATCAATGAAGACTCGAAGGAATTGCAGCGATATACCGTTTTGATGACCGGCCTCAGCGCGGATGGATTTCTGCTCGTGATGATCTCTGTCATCACGTCGCACTCTCAGAATGCCCCGTGGCATCTGTCGGATCACCCGTGGCTTTACTTCTTCTTTTTGGCCATGCCGATGGTGGTCAACATCGGCATCATTCTAAACTTCAGGAGGATGCTGACCAACCGCAAGGCGATCTCTTTCCTTTTCTACGAGCTGCTGGTGGCTGCCGCGGTAGTGGTTGATACGGTCATCGGGGAGATCACACTGGCTCATGTCGTTGTGGCGTTTTGTCTCATCCAGATATATATCACTGTGCAGATCGAATACGAAAAGCAGCAGGAAGAGCAGCTCTTGCAGCAGCGTATCTCCATTATGATCAGCCAGATACAGCCGCACTTTCTTTACAATGTGCTCACCAGCATTCGCGCGCTCTGCCGCATTGACGCGCGCGAGGCTGAGAGCGCGCTGACGGATTTTACCCTCTACCTGCGAGGGAATCTCGATTCGTTGAGCAATACCGGCTGCATTCCTTTTTTGCAGGAACTACAGCATACCAAACACTATGTTGATCTGGAAAAAATGCGCTTTGGCCGGGATCTGACCGTCCTTTTCAACACGCCGGTCACGCAATTCTCCCTGCCGCCGCTCACATTGGAGCCGATCGTCGAAAACGCGGTGCGCCACGGCGTGATGCAGCGGCTTCAGGGCGGGACGGTGATCATCTCTACAAGCGAGACCGAGTCGGATTTCGTCGTGACTGTTTCGGATGACGGCATCGGGTTTGATGCAGAGCAGCTTGCGGCGGGCGGCAAGCATATCGGCTTGTGGAACGTCCGTGAGCGCCTTGCCGCGGTGTGCGGTGGGCACATGGAGATCGAAAGCGGGATCGACAAGGGGACAAATGTGACGATGTGCATCCCCAAATATCGAAAGGAGAGCGAATGATGGAACTTTGCTTGTTGGCTGTTGACGATGAATCTTTGGCGCTGAGCGATCTGACAGCGGCGCTGCAAGCTGCTGAGCCGGCAGCAACGGTTCACGCCTATACCGATCCGACGAAAGCGCTTGAGGCGGTGAGAACGGGGGAGATCCTTCCGGATATCGCCTTCCTGGACATTCAGATGCGCGGTTGGACGGGGCTGGACCTTGCACTGGAATTGAAAAAGACGATCCCGGCGCTCGAGATCATTTTTGTTACGGCTTATTCGCAGTATGCGCTGGAATCCTATTCCCTCCATGCGCGCGGCTACCTGATGAAGCCTGTTACGGCCGAGGCAATCGAGGAGGAACTTCGTAATATCGGCCTGACCACAGTGCCTGTGAGGAAGGAGCTTTCCCTGCGTGTCCAGTGCTTCGGCAATTTTGAAGTGTTTTATGAGGGAAAACCGCTCGAATTTGCCCGCGCAAAGAGCAAGGAGCTGTTTGCGTATCTGGTATTTCGCCGCGGTTCGGCCTGCAGCATCCGGGAATGTGCGGCCATTCTCTATGAGGACCGGGAATACGGCAGTGCGCTGAAAAATCAGATCGAAACCTTTAAGTCTGATATGATGCGCACCTTGCGAAAGGTGGATTGCGAAGATGCGGTCATCAAGGGGCGGAATCAACTCAGCGTGGATACAGAAAAGTTTTCCTGTGATTATTATCAGTTTCTCAACGGCGAATCTTCGGCGATCAATGCTTTTGTCGGAGAGTTTATGACGCAGTATAGCTGGGCGGAGATCACGACGGCATCGCTACAGGGCAAGATGACTGAAATCATTCGCTAAAAACTATCAAAAACGACGAAAATGCAGAGGCGATCGAAATGCTCTGCATTTATGTTGTCTTTTTGTTGTCCTTGATCCGGTAAAATGAATCACAAGAGGAGCGAGGCTGCAAAACCTATCTCCCAACGTTTTAGGAGGAAAGCTCAATGGAAGAAAAAAACCTGCACGTCGAAGAAGGCGCGCTCAAGGTAACAAAGCTCACACTTTATGAGGCGGTAGCGATCATCGTGGGTGCCAATGTCGGTTCCGGTATACTCGGCCTTGCATATTCTTCCCGCCTTGCGGGATGGCCGATCCTGGTGCTCTGGCTGGCGGTGGCCGGTCTGTTCACCACGTTCTCCATGCTCTATGTGGCGGAGTCCGCACTGCGTACAAAAAAGCCCCTGCAGCTGCCCGGCCTTGCGGAAAAATATGTCGGTAAGGTCGGCTCGGTCCTGATCTTCATCTCTGTCTGCGCGAACTCCATCGGCTGCATGGTCGCCTACACGACAGGTTCCGGCAACATCCTCTGCACACTGCTCGGTCTCCCCAACTGGGCGGGCAGCCTGCTGTTCACCGTTCCCTGTGTGCTGGTCGTCTGGTTCGGCCTCAAAGCCACCGGCCTTTGGGAGAAATTCATGTCCACGGGCATGGTCGTGCTGCTCGGCATCATTGTGATCGCATCCTTCCTCTCCGGCAAGGCGGATGTCTCCCGCGCCGTATACGCAAACTGGACCTATGCCGTTCCCCTTCTCAGCAGCGCTATTTTCTGCTACATCGCGCAGTATGCCGTGCCTGAGCTGGCGCGCGGTATGCGCCACACGCCCAAGAAGCTCCCGGTTGCCATCATTCTCGGTATGTTCATCACCGGCGTGCTGCTGGCCGTTGTTCCCCTTGCCGTTCTCTCTCTGACCGGCGCGGAGGAGGTCACACAGGTCGCTACGCTCGCCTGGGGTCAGGCACTCGGTACCTGGGCGCTCTATACCGCCAACATTTTTGCCCTCTGCGCCATGATGACCTCTTATTGGGCGGTCGGCGGTTCCATGCTCACGAACATCGTCGATATGTTCAAGCTCAAGGATGAGAAGGACACCAAGACCCGTCTCATCGCCATCGCCTGCACGGTGCTTCCCCCGTTCATCCTTGCCTACGCCGGTCTTGTCAGCTTTGTTGACGCCATTGGCTGGGCCGGTACCTTCGGCGGCGTGATTATGTCGATCGTTCCCGTTCTGATGCTCAACAACGCCCGCAAGAAAGGCGATATCGAGCCGGAGTGGAAGTGCGGTTGGTACGCGCATCCCGCAGTGCAGGGCATGATCATCGTGATCTTCAGCCTTGCGGCCATCTACTTCATCTGCTCCATGATCGGCATCCTGCCAGCAGGTTGGTAAGGGAAAGGGAGGACAGATGTCATGCGTGTGATCCCGAAAGATAAAGTGATCTTCCACTTCAACCCGACAAATCACGCAAACTATACCGTCGAGGACGGAGAGACCTTCTGGGTCGAGTGCGACGACTGCTATAGCGGTCAGATCACCGACGAAAGCGTCAAGCGCCCGGATATTGACATCGGCATCATGGACTGCGCCGTAGGCCCGATCGCGATCAGCGGTGCGCACCCCGGCGATACCCTTTGCGTGGAAGTTATGGCGATCGACCTTGCGCCGCAGGGCGTGATGGTCACATCGGTCGGACTCGGCGTGCTGGGTGATCATATCACGGAGCCGAACACCAAGATCATTCCCGTGCACGATGGCTTCGCACATTTTTCCGATGATATCAAGCTTCCGCTGACGCCGATGATCGGCGTGATGGGTGTCGCCACGAAAAGCGGCGAGATCCACTGCGCGGTGCCTGAGGACCACGGCGCCAACATGGACACCAAGCTGGTCCGCGTCGGTTCGCGCGTGTATTTTCCTGTTAATGCCGAGGGCGCCGGGCTTGCTGTGGGCGATATGCATGCCTGCATGGGCGACGGCGAGCTTTCCGGCACCGGCATTGAGATCGCGGGGCGTATGTGCCTGCGCGTTACGGTCTACCACGACCGCCCCATTGAGCGCCCGGTCATCGAAACGGCGGACAGCCTGTACTTCCTTGCTTCCCGCCGCACGTTGGAGGAAAGCGTCAAGGTCGGCACCGAGGATGCGGTCAACTTCCTGATGAAAAAGTTTGATTTGAACTTCCCGGACGCTTATCGCCTGATGAGCGCCACCTGCGACGCGCAGATCAGTGAGGTCGTGGATGATAACGTGACCATCCGCATTCGCGTGCCGAAATTTGATAACCGTGTACGCACGCTGTAAGAGATTTGAAGATTTGAAAAAGAGCCGCTGCTTCTGAACTGCACCCCACATGTTAGACAGTATGATATACTACCTAACAAGTGGGGTGTTTTGTTATGCCAAAAAGAGTGCCAAACAAGAAATACACACCAGAATTCAAGAAGCTGGTGGTAGAAACAATGCTGAAAGGAAAACTTGGGTATAGTGAGCCAACGGGCCACAGAGAATGAACGACTTGCGGACACGCTTGAGAAGATCCATGAGGAAAGCCCGGATAAGGGCTACCGGAGGCTCAATGACGATCTGCGCCATGACTGCGGCATCCATGTCAACGACAAACGGGTGCTCCGCATCTGCCGGGCCAGAGATATCCGCTCTACCGTGAAATATAACAACCGTGGCTGCACCAGGCACGCAAAAAATCCGCAGTATCTTGCCGAAAACCTTTTGGACAGGCAGTTTTATGCCGCAAAGCCCAATGAAAAGTGGCTCACTGATGTGACAGAATTCAAGTGGTATGAGGGAAGCGAGATCCACAAGCTCTACCTGAGCGCCATCTTAGATCATTGTGACCGGCGTATTGTGTCCTATGTACTCAGCGAACGCAACGATAATCCGTTGGTTTTCAAAACCTTCGACAAAGCGGTGCAGGCCAATCCGGACGCACAGCCTCTGTTCCACAGCGACAGAGGGTTCCAGTACACCAACCGTGCCTTCCACCACAAGCTCGTACAGGCAGGCATGACGCAGAGTATGTCCCGTGTGGCGCATTGTATTGACAACGGTCCGATGGAGGGCTTCTGGGGCATTCTGAAGCGGGAACGCTATTACGGCAGACGGTTTACCAGCAAGCACGAGCTCGTCCAGATGATCCAGCAGTATATTCGCTATTACAACACGAGACGTGTCCAGCGCAATCTGGGTATCCTGACGCCGATGGAAAAGCACGCACTTTGTCTCGCCGCATAAAAAAGCAGCCAGCAGCGCTTAGCTGCTGGCCGGGAAAACTTTATATTTTTTCACTGTCCTCTTGACGGGTTGCGGTTCAGCTTGCTGATTCTCCGTTTTCGGAGCCGCTGAAAAAATGACACCGCACGGCAGAAATAACTCTGCCGTGCGGTGCGTTTTTACTTTAATTTGGTTCGTCAGGCATGGGGGACGAGCGCGCCCTTCCGGCTCGAGCGGATAAGCATGCCGATCACAAAGCCGACGAGTGCAGGCAGGAGCCAGCCGAGGTTCTTGTCGAACAACGGCAGATATTTTTCCGCAAAGGCGATAGGCACATCGAGGCGGAGCGAAGTCTGCACCGACGCGGGCAGCGTCTTCATGCAGTCGAAAATAGCGGCTGCCCATGTACCGATCATCGTTGCGACATACACGGCACGGTCATGAGCGAAGAACTTGCCGATAAAGGCCAGCAGGATAAGCGCAATGGCCGGGGGATAGATGAGCATGAGCATCGGGACGGAGTATTCGATGATGGCGCTGAGGCCGATGTTGGACACGGCGAAAGAAAACACCGTGAAGAGGATCGCCCAGGTGCGGTAGGAAATTTTGCCGTTCGTCATCTTGACAAACGTCTCCGAGCAGGCCGTGACAAGGCCGATGGAGGTCTTGAGGCAGGCAAAGGTGATGGTGAAGGCGAGGATAAACTGGCCCACGCCGCCGAGGTAATGACCCGCGATCTGCGTGAGGGCGATGCCGCCATTTTCGGACAGCTCGAAAATGCCTCTCGACTGCGCGCCGACCAGAATGGACAGCACGTAGATCAGCGCCATCAGCGCACCGGCAAGAAGACCGGAGGAGAGCACGTCCTCGGCGATGATGTCGTCGTTGTCGACACCCATGCGGCGAATGACGTCGATGACCACGATGCCGAAGGCGAGACCGGCGATGGCGTCCATCGTG
>DBGFNI010000188.1:0-15747 GCA_048527645.1 Eubacteriales bacterium
CTCCGAAATCAAAAGATTAGTATTTATTTGCAATAAATTTCTATTTTTCAAGTTCCGTTCTTCCCCGGTTCAAAAAACTTCATGAAATTGCACAAATTATGAACGAAAATTTAGGTGAAAGTGCTTTTTTACGTATTTTCTTCTTCTGTTTTTTTCGCTTTTGCTGCCGCAGATTAGAATTGTAATAAAAGATGAAATGATAATTCGCGGCAACAAATGAAGATATTATGAAATCAATTAATATTTCTTTCACTTTTGCACCGCATCCCCGGGGGCGCATACAGCGACGTCCGCACAGGCGCCGCTTTTGCGCGTCACACCGCTTCCTTGCGCCGCCGCCTGCCGTTTGAAAACGCCGAGCGCCGAGCGGTCTTAGCCGCAACGGAAAAAAGCGGGTCCGAAGAGAGCAAGCTCTTCGGATCCGCCTGATCCATCCGGGTGTGCGGCGCAGCACCCGCCGTCACCGCGCATTTGACGTACGCAGCGTCATCCGCACGGCTTAATTTGTCTTTTTATCGCTGTCTGTTGTTTTTTTGTCGTCGTCCGCGCTGTCATTTTCATGACCACGGTAGTGCTCATAGCAGAAGCTGTTTGCCGCGCGTCCGCCCGTTGAAGAGGTCCCGGCAAAAGTGCCCTCAGCGAGAATCGGTGCGAAGCACGGCTGCGTTGCGCTGTCGACAACGCCCTTTTTTACATTCCAGTCGGTTCGGTACGCGTACTGTGCATCGGTAATGGTTACCTGCTTTTCAAAGCTTCGCTTGATATTCAGCAGTCCCACCTTTCTGGTGTTGGGGCACCACGCACAGGCAACCGCGCCCGTATCGGTATCCCAATCTACCAAAACATGCGTCTCGCAGGCATCCGTGGGAACGGTCGTGTTGGTAAAATATCCGGTGACCGCCCGGCTGCCACGCAAATCCGCCTTGCAGGCTTCGGTGATCAGCTGTCCGGAATCCGCACAGAACGTAGCAGTTACCACACCGCTGGGCAATTCAAAATGCTTGAGCGTTTCCTCGCCGTTGTTGACGCGGTTCAGAATCTTCTGATGCATCGCCGTCATCACCGTATTAAACATTGCTGTAGAAGGAGAAGTACCGTAGGTATTGATCGCCTTGGGCTGCTCGTATCCCGTCCAGACCGCGCAGGTATAATAAGGAGAATATCCGACGCACCAGCGGTCATAGTCCGAAGAGGTGGTACCGGTTTTTGCTGCGACGTCAACCGTATCGCGGAAGGTGATCGCTCTGCCGGTTCCCCGCGTGACAACATTTTGCAGCATTTTGGTCATGATGCCCGCAGTCTGTTCGCTAATCGCAACCTCGCCCTTGGGAGAATTATCCAACAGAACATTTCCGTTCTTATCCAGCACCTGAGAATAGGTGCGCGGCTCCTGATACACGCCGTTATTGGCGAACATGGTATATCCGCCGGCCATTTGTCTCGCCGTGACACCGACGGTCAGACCGCCCAGGGAAAGTGAAGGCCCCACATCGGTCAAAACCGTGCCGTCCTTTTTCACATACCGATCTGTCAGGCCGCCCAGACCCGCCTTGTTCTTCGCAAAATCGTATGCCTCCTGCGCGCCCAGGTCCAGCATAACGCGCATGGCAACGGTGTTGACAGAGCGCGCGATCGCGTCATCAATATATGTCAGGCCGTTATACACATCCGGCAGATTGGAGGGATAGGGCTGGTTGCCGTTGAACGACAGCGGAGAATCGTCATATGCCGATCCGAAGGTGATCAGTCCGCTGTCCAGTGCCGGCGCATATACCGCCAACGGTTTGATAGAGGAGCCGGGCTGACGGAAAGCCTGCGTCGCCATATTATACATACGCGACTGCTTCTTTTCGCCTCTTCCGCCGACCAGCGCAACAATCGCGCCGTTGCTGTGATCCACCACCACGCACGAGCTTTGCAAGACTTCGACACTGTTCACTTCGGGGAAGTTGCTGTCATCCAGATACAGCTGTTCCAGCGCCGCCTGCAAATCCTTGTCCATGCAGGTATAAATGCTCAGTCCCTCAGAATAAATCATGCGGGATGCAACCACACGGGAAACGCCGTAGGTATCCTGCAAATCCTGCAAAACATCCTCGATCACCGCGTCTGTATACCAAGAGCTTGTGTCCGCGTTGGAGGAGGAAGAATCGTCCTGCAAATTGAGGGAAAGCTCCTTGTAATAAGCGTCCATGTATTCCGTTTCCGTGATCTTGCCCTGATCGCGCATCGCGGTCAGCACCACCCGTCGGCGCTCGGTGTTGTTTTCGGGATTCTGCACCGGATCATATTTCGTCGGATACTGCACAATCGACGCAAACGCGGCACATTCCTCCAGTGTCAGCTCGTTGACATCTTTCCCGAAATATTTATATGCCGCTGCCTGCACGCCGTAAGTACCGCGGGAAAGAAAGACGGTGTTCAGATACATTTCCATGATCTGCTCTTTGGAATATTGCTTTTCCAAATTCAGCGCACGGAAAATCTCCTGCACCTTGCGCTGAATCCGCACATCGTCCTCTCCCGTCAAATTCTTGATCAACTGCTGGGTGATCGTGGAACCGCCGGCAGAGCTGGACCCGGTGAGAAAGCCGAAGCACGCCTTTCCCGTTGTAATCCAGTCCACGCCTTTATGCTCTTCAAAGCGCTTATCTTCAATCGCAATAAATGCATTAACCAAATTTTTCGGGATTTCATCATAAGAAACCCACAGGCGATTTTCCGAGCCGTACAGACGCTGATCCTCCAGTTCCACCGCTACGCCGTTTTCGTCATAATAATACAGGGTTGTCGTTTGACTCTGGCTGGAGGTCAGCAAGTCAACATCCAGCGTAGGATCGATGTTGCCCTTGACATACAGGGCGAACACCAGCACCACAATCGAACCCGTGATCATTCCGATCAAGAGTAGCGTCAGCAGGATATTGAGCACATACGACAGCACGCGCAGCGCCACATGGCCGCTGACCCCGGCAACCTTGCCCGTCATACGCAGCCCGCGGTGCATTTTGCTCCTTTTGCTCTCCGCGCTGTCAGGCGACGGCTTTCCGCTTTTTGCAGGGCGCTGCGCCTTGACCACCGGGACGGTGGTGGTTTTATCATCATTTTCCGTGCGGGCGTCATGTGCCGCGCCCGCCGGTCGCTCCGGCAGAGGATCCACCGGCGCGGTCGGCTGGTTCTGCCGCTGCTGCGCTTCCGTCACAGAACGATTCTTTTCTTCCGCCGGATTCTTTCCTTTTTCTTCCATATTATCAATCCTTTCCGCAAATGGTGGATCGGGTCACATTCTTCTGAGATTGTGGTCATTGTAGCACACTTCACTGAAATTGTCAAATCACCGAAGCACTCACTTCAGAATCACATTTTTCTCCCCCAACTCTTGTGCCAGCAGCTGCAGCACAAAATCCGTCGCACGGCAACCCAAGCGGATATCTGTGCGATACTTCCGGCTTGACGCATCATACAGCACCACCGGCGTGCTGCCCTCGAAAATCGCGAGGAGATTGCACACCTTCTGATATTCGACGCGATCCGGATTCAGATCCGGCAAGCGCAGATACAGGGTCTGCGGCTTTCTCACTTCCGCTGCGGGGCGGGAGACGGTATTCTGTTTGTTTCGTTGAAAATCAACATTATTATATAAGGGGGTAATTTCCCGTATCAGAAGTTTCGGCGCTTCCTCTTCCCGCACGCTGATCTCTCCCACGGCACACACCGCGACGTCCTGCTGCAGATACGGCCGGCAGGCACGCAGGGTGGCCGGGAAGATCACCAGCTCAATCTGACCGTAGCGATCCTCCAACGTGGCAAACGCCATGGTTTCTTCCTTCCGCGTCTGTTTCAGCGTCAGCGCCACAAGGACGCCGCACACCGTGACGCGCTGTTTGTCCGCGAAGGGGCGGTATGCTTCTTCCTGCATGTCCTCCTCGGCAAAGGAGCGACAAATCTCCAGAACAGACGCGGGGCGCAGCGCGGCAATGTGCAGGCTGTATTCATCCAGCAAATGCCCGGAGAAGCACTGCCCGGTGACTTCCCGCTCCTGCAGCAGCTTCTGGCGCAGCGACATTTCCGGGATGTCCGGGTATTCATATGCCATGGTTTTCGGCCGCGTCTCTCCCTGCTCCGCGCTTTCCAGCGAAAACAGGTCGATCTGTCCGGACAGAATGCTGCGGCTTTGCTGCATATATTTATCAATGATCACCTCATAGCTTGCCATCAGCTGCGCGCGCTTGTGCCGCATCCCGTCAAACGCGCCCGCCTTGATCAGCGCCTCAACCTGGCGCTTGTTCAGTTCGGCTGTGCTCATCCGCCGGACGAAATCCTCAAAGCTGTCAAACGGCGCTTCCCGGCGTTCCGCCAGCACCTTCTGCACAAAGGTTTCTCCCACGTTTTTGATGGCGCAAAGGCCAAACCGGATCGCGGGACGGCCATCCGACTGCGAAACCGTGAAAAATCTGCCGCTCTCATTGATGTCCGGCGCCAGCAGTGCAATGCCCATCGCAGCCGCGTCCGCAATATATTCCGCCATTTTTTCGGTGCTGCCGAGCACGGAGGTCAGCAGCGCGCACAGATACTGCGCGGGATAATGGCATTTGAGATATGCCGTGCGGTATGATATATATGCATAGGCAACCGCGTGGCTTTTGTTGAAGGCGTATTTGGCAAAGCTCGCCATCTGATCGAACAAATGTGCCGCCGTCTGCTCCGAAATTCCGCGGGCAACCGCGCCCTCGCACAAAACCGTCCCCGTCTCATCGCGCAGACCGTGGATGAAATATTCTCTTTCCTGCGCCATCACCGCGGTCTTTTTCTTCGCCATGGCGCGGCGCACGATATCCGCCCGTCCCAGAGAATATCCCGCCACCTCCCTGCAAATCTGCATCACCTGTTCCTGATAGACGATACAGCCGTAGGTCACAGACAGAATATTCCGGAGCACCGGCGGGTCATAGACAATCTGCTCCGGCGCCTGCCTGTTTTGAATAAAGGTGGGAATCGACTCCATCGGCCCCGGACGGTACAACGCAATCGCCGCGACAATTCCCTCCAGATCGCGCGGCCGCATGCCGCTCAGCACCCGCCGCATGCCCGCGCTCTCCAACTGGAACACACCGGCGGTATTCCCCTTTTCGATCATGCGGTAGGTGGCTTCATCCGTTAACGAGACCTTCTCCACGGAAAAGTCCGGCTTCTCCCGGCGAATCATCTTCTCCGTGTCGGAAATCACTGTTAAATACCGCAGCCCAAGAAAATCAATTTTCAACAGACCCAACTGTGCGATGGTATCCATATCATACTGCGTCACCGCCACACCGCTGTTTTCTGCCAGCGGCACATAGCTCATCACCGGCTCCGGCGTGATGACAACGCCCGCCGCATGCGTGGAAGCATGGCGGGGCATCCCCTCCAGCGACCGTGCGATATCCAGCAACCGGCGCGCCTGCTCGTCCGATTCGTACACCTCGCGCAGCGCCGCGGTTTGCAGCGCTTTTTCCAGCGTGATGTTCAACTCCCGCGGGATCAGCTTGGCAATGGCGTCCACCGCCGCGTACGGCATGCCGAGCACCCGCCCCACATCGCGCACCGCGGCGCGCGCCGCCAGCGTTCCGAAGGTGATGATCTGCGCCACATGATTGCTGCCGTAACGCCGGCAGACATAATCAATCACCTCGCCGCGCCGCTCATAGCAAAAGTCCACATCAAAATCCGGCATGCTCACGCGCTCCGGATTCAGAAAGCGCTCAAACATCAGCCCGTATTTCAGGCTGTCCACCTGCGTGATTTCCAGCAGATAGGCAACCAGCGACCCGGCGCCCGAGCCTCTGCCGGGCCCGACGGGAATCCCCTGCCCGCGCGCCCAGGAAATAAAGTCCCATACGATCAGATAATACTGGGCAAAGCCCATTTCACAAATCACCTTAAGTTCATACGCCACGCGATCTGCATATTCCTGCCTGCTGTGCGCGGCAAAATCCATTTCTCCCGCCGCTTCCCGTTTTGCAAAACCCTGCTGCGCCAGCTGCCGCAGATACGCCTCCGCGGAAAGCCCGTCCGGCACGGGATAGGTCGGCAGCAGCGTTTTGCCGAAGGTGAAGTCAAAACAGCAGCGCCGCGCAATCTCCCCGGTGTTGGTCAGCGCCTGCGGATACGCCGCGAACAGGCGCTCCATCTCCTCCGTGCTCTTGTAATAATATTCTTCGGTTTCAAAGCCCATCGGAGATTCGTCCGCAAGCGTCGTATTGGTCTGAATACACACCAGCGCCGCCTGCGCCTGCGCGTCCTGCCGCCGACCGTAATGCACATCGTTGGTCGCGACAAGCGGAATATGCATTTCCTCAGACATCTTCAAAAGCGTCTGATTCACATCCTGCTGCTCGCTGAGAAAATGATCCTGCAGTTCAAAATAATAGTTGCCCTCTCCCATGATTTGCAGCATCTGCGCAGCGTGCTCCCGCGCCGCTGCAAAATCACCGCGGGTAATGCAGGAGGGAATCCACCCACCCAAACATGCGGACAGCGCGATCAGCCCCTCATGATACTGCTGCAGCAGCTCCAAATCAATGCGCGGCTTGGTATAAAAGCCCTCCAGATAGGACAGCGAGACCATTTTGCACAAATTGCGGTACCCGGTCTCATTTTCACACAGCAAAATCAAATGGTAATACGCACCGTTTTCATCCTTTGCTTTCAGAAACCGTGACTTGGGCGCTAGATATACCTCACATCCGATGATCGGTCGGATTCCCTCCGCCATACATGCTTGGTAAAACGCGACCGCGCCGAACATGTTTCCGTGATCCGTCAGGGCGACATGGGTGTGCCCCATCTCTTTTGCCAACCGCGGAATTTCCGCAATCCGCAGCGCGCCGTCCAGCAGGCTGTATTCACTGTGCAGATGCAAATGCACAAAATCCCCCGGGGCAATTGCCATGACCGTTTCTCCCTTCTCCGAATGTGTTTTGTTTGCGTTATCCGTTTTCTTTTTCCCCGCCAAGGCTCTCCTCCTCCGCCTGCCGCGCCAGCTCTTCCAGCTTGTGCAGACGGTGGTTGAGACCACTCTTGGTCAGCGGGGGCATATGCGCGGCTGCCAGATCGGCAAGTGACATTTCCGGGTGCGCCAGCCGCAGCTGCGACGTCTGTTTCAGCTCCGGCGGCAAAAGCGCATATTTTCCGCAATCCTGCAAGATACGGATTGCCGTAATGTGGGTTTGCGCACCGCGAATCGCGCGGGAAAGATTCGCCAGATCAAAATTCTGCCGTCGGTTGGTGTCATTGCGGATTTCCTTGAAAATTTTGGTATCCATCATGGAAAAAACCGATTTTGTTGCGCCAATGTACGCCAAAAAATCCTCAATGTCCGTGCTGCCTTTATAATATAACACCGGCAGCTGCTTGCGCACCGTCATGCGCGGCACGGGCAGACCCTGTTCGCCCAAAAAGGCGGAAAGCGCCCGACTCAGCCCCTCGTCGCCCACCGTCAAATCCAAATGATAGGAGCTGGTGGGGTCAGACATGTTGCCGCACGCAAGAAAGGCGCCACGTACAAAGGCCGACGCGCATTTATCGCATTGCAGGATATGCGCCGAAACGCCCAGTCCGTCACCCTCCTGATACGCAAAGAACGAAAGCAGCTGTGCCGCCTCCTCTCCCCGCAGCGTCACGCGGAACGAAGAGGAGTCCGCGTCCTTCCCCGCGCGCACAGACAGCGTCCCCGCAATCCCGCACACGCGCTCCAAAAGACCGACCAACAGCTGCGCCACCGCGTCGCTCCGGGTTGTCAGACGAATTTCTTCTTGTCCGAACACACCTGCGAAGCGCAGCATTCCCCACAGAAGAGACGCGGCGCAGCAGTTCTTTTTGACATAAATCTGTGCCAGCTCGCTGCGCACCTGCCGTGCATATGACATCTCTTCAGCTCCTTTTTTCTTCCGTCTGCTCCGGCGAACGGATATATTTGATTTCGCACGCAATCCGAATGCCGTGCAGCTGATTAATTTTTTCCTGAATCTGTCCGATCAACTCCAGCACATCGCGGGCAGTCGCGCCGCCGCGGTTGACAATGAAGCCGGCATGCTTCTCACTGACCTGTGCACCGCCGACGCGCATGCCGCGCAGTCCCGCCTGATCAATCAGCTGTGCCGTGTAATACCCGGGATAGCGCTTGAACACACTGCCTGCGGACGGATATTCCAGCGGCTGCTTTTCCTTGCGCGCCGCCAGATATTCCTGCATCTGCGCGCGGATCTGCTCGCCGTCTCCCGGCACAAGCCCGACTGTACAGTCCAATATGATCTGGCCGGAGGCGCTGTCCTGAAAAATGCTGTGCCGATAGGCAAAATCGCAGTCCGCCGTGTCATACGTTCTGACCGTGTCACAAGCAGGATCATATGCGCGCACCGCGCAAACCGCCTGCGCCATCTCCCCGCCGTATGCGCCCGCGTTCATATACACCGCGCCGCCCACCGTACCGGGAATCCCGCAGGCAAACGCCAGACCCGCAAGCGACCGTTGCTGCGCCTCTGCGCAAAGCGCCGACAGGGAAGCCCCCGCCTCCGCGCGCAGCCGTCCGTGCTCCAACGCGTCGATGCGGTTCATTTTCCCGGTGAAAATCACCGTGCCCGCATATCCCGCGTCGTCAAACAGCAGATTGGAGCCGTTTCCGACCACGAGATAAGGAATGCCCTGCGCGCGGCACTGCCGCACGCAGCAAAGCAGCATTTCAGCGTCCTGTGCAAACACCGCATAGCGGGCGTTTCCGCCGATCCGAAAGGTGCTGTGCCGCCACAGCGGCTCATTCTCCGCCGACGCCTGCGGCAGATTCTGTGCAAGCCATGCGCCGAATTGTTCCAACCGTTTTTCCATGCGTCGTCTCCCGTTCCGATGCGATTTCATCGGAGGATTTTCCTTTCACAGATTCTTTTACAGATATATTATAGCAGATTTTTTTGCGCATGCATAGTCTTTTCTGAATTTTCCGTTTCTCTTCTCCCCCGCACGCAATTTCGCAAAGAAAGACTTGACTTTTTCGGGGGACTCCTGTATACTGTTTTTGCTGAAATCTATTACTATATAGAAGGAGAAATATTATGATCTGGGATTACGGCAAAGGCGAACAGCGCAACTGGATGCTCGCCAGCTCTGGCTTTAACAAACCGGAACTCGTAAAGTACGAAACCAATATGTGCCAGGGTAACGGATACATGTGTATCCGTGCCAACGAAGACGAGCGCGTCGAAGGCTCCAGCTATCACACGCTGGTCGCCGGCGTGTTCAACCACGCGACCACCGAGGTCACCCACGGGCAAAATCTCCCTGACGTCACCAATATTGTGTTCACCGCAGACGGTCAGCCGATCCGTCCGCAGCCGACAGAGGAAATCAACGGCACACCGACCGGGTATTCCGAATTTCTGAAAACATTTGACATGCGCGACGGCCTGGTCACCCGCTCCTTTGTATGGGAGATGGAAAACGGCGCCCGCCTGCGCTGCACCTTCCGCCGTATTGTTCCGCTGGACCGGCTGCATATGTACACCTCCAAGGTTGTCATCGAGGCGCTGGATGCGGATGCGGAAATGACGGCCTGTGCCGGCATTGAGGGCATTGACCGCCTGGATCCCGGCGCACTGACCGGCCACCGTGCAGAGGCTGCCGACCGCTGCGTCACCGCGAAGGTTACCACCGCTGAGAGCCGGATTGACATCTGCCTTGCAACCGCAACCAAGCTCACCGTGGACGGAAAGGAAATTGCAAGAGAGCGCACCAGCACCGTCGATAACCACACTATTTATGAGCATTATTCCTTCACGCTGAAAAAAGGACAGCGCATGGTCTTTGAAAAATACGGCTCCATCCACACCAGCCGCGACCTCGAAAACGAGGGACTGACCGACGCTGAAATCAGTAAAAAGGCAGAGAAGGAAGTGACCGAATGTCCCGGATTTGACACACTGTATGCCGATTCCGCCGCCGCTTGGAAAAAGCAGTGGGACGTGCAGGATATCAAGATCGATTCCGCGCGCGAATGGGATGAGCTGGCAGTTCGTTTTTCCATGTATCATCTGATCATCACAGACCCCCGTCATGACGGCAGAATGAACATCGGCGCCAGAGGTCTGCAGGGTCCTGGCTACAACCAGCATGCATTTTGGGACACGGAGATTTACATGCTGCCCTTCTTCACCTTCACCGACCCCAAGGCAGCAAGAAAGCTGCTGGAATACCGTTATTACGGTCTGCCCGGCGCACGCCAGAAGGCAAAGGATCTGGGCTATGAGGGTGCGATGTATCCCTGGGAGGCCGCATGGATCACCGACGGTGAGGTGACACCCCCCTGGGCGCAGTCCGGCCAGTTTGAGCATCATATCACGGGCGACGTCACGCAGGCAATTTTCACCTACTGCACCGTCACGGGCGATATGGATTTCATGGAGCGCTACGGCTATGAAATCATGTTTGACACCGCCAAATACTGGGTCAGCCGCGTCACCTACAACGCAGCGCTCGACCGCTATGAGATTCTGGACACCATCGGTCCCGACGAGCACCGCGAGCATATCGACAACAACGCGTTCACCAATTACATCGCGCATCTGAATGTTGAATACGCGGCGAAATATTACGACGAGCTGCAAACAAGCAACCCCGCCAAGCTGGCAGAGCTCTCCGAGCGGATCGGACTGGAGGGACAGCGCGAAAAATGGGATGCGCTGCTCGCAAAGATGTATCTGCCCCGCGAAAACGAGGACGGCATCGTCCCGCAGGACGACACCTATATGGTTGACGCCGCAAAGGTGATGCAGCACAACGCCGAGACCGGCGATCATCAGACGCTTTCCAAGCAGGCGGACGTGATGGTTCTCTTCCTGCTCTTTGAGGACCGCTTCTCCGCAGAAGTTAAGAAGAAGAATTATTATTTCTACGAGCCGCTATGCTGCCACGGTTCCTCCCTTTCCCGCTCTTCCTACTGCACGCTGTCCGCTGATATCGGCGAAAAGGACGTTGCCTACGATATGTTCTGGGATGCATCCCAGCAGGATCTCGGCGAGGGGCACACCAGCAGCGACGGCATTCGCACCGCCGGCGCGGGCGGACTCTGGCAGTGCGCTGCCTTTGGCTTTATGGGCATCCGTCTGTACGGCACACAGCTGCGCATCCAGCCCAATCTCCCCGACAACTGGAGAAGCGCCGAGACGACGTTCTTCTTCCACGGTATTCACCTACGCCTGCATGTCGATCACAGCAAGATTGTTGTGGAGCGCATCAGCGGCGAGGGAGACATTGCCTTCCTGTGCAACGGCACCCTGCATCCCGTCACCGATCGGACGGAATTGGTATATCAGTAAGCATCGGCTTGCATCAAAAAAGAACCTCCAGCGGGAGGTTCTTTTTTTGATGCACAAAGCCGAACCCCGCCGGATCTCTCCGCGCTGTATACTTTTTCGGTCTGCCGTCCATGCTAAAAGCAAATGCGGTGTCAAAAATCGTATAATAACAACTGCAAAGGACGGTTTTGAGAGATGCGCACACACAAGTTGTTCCGTACCGACATGGCATGGGAAATCGCGCAGGAGAAGCTGCGCGCATACGGTTCCTCCCATGCAGGCGTGCCGGACGGCGTGAGAAATGAAGAATTTGAACAGTTTGGCTTTTCCACACAGCGTGTCCGGCTCTGCACCCCGCAAGCGGCAGAGCTGTTCGGCAAGGATATGGGCTGCTATACCACCCTGTTTGTCGGAGATGTCACCGATCTGTCCCGTCAGCAAGACGCGCTGCAGGCGCTTTGCGCGGAGATCTCGCATTGCATCCGGCTGGCAGCCGCGCAGGAACACGTTGCCTTGCCCCGCCGGATTCTGCTGGCGGGACTGGGAAACCGGGACATGGCATGCGACGCCATCGGTCCCCTCACCGCCGGTGAAATCACCGTGACCGGCGCGCCGGGGAAGGAGCGCGGCGTGTGGTGTCTGGCGCCGGGCGTCACCTCACAAACCGGGATGGAGACCGCCGAGCTGATTCGCGCCGCGGCGAAGCTCTGTCGGGCGGAAATGATTGTGCTGGCAGACGCACTCGCCGCGCGAACGGCACAATGGCTGTGCAAAACCGTTCAGATCAGTTCCTGCGGCATCCGACCGGGCAGCGGCGCGGGGCATCACCGGCAGTCGGTGACCGCGCAGTCCATGGGCGTCCCGGTGGTCACACTCGGCGTACCTATGCTGATCGACGCGGCGACCCTTCTGCTAAACGCCCTGCCGGAAACGGCGCAGCCGCCGGAAGAAACGCTGCAAAGCTATGCCAGGATGCCCGTCACCGTGAATCACGTGGATACAGCCGCCTTTGCGTGGGGGCGCCTGCTTGCCGGCGCGCTGGACTGCGCGTTTGCATCGCTGCTCTCGCAGGACTGTCCCGCATGACGCGCCGCGTCACCCGTCGGCATCCCGCCGCCGCGTGCCGAGCTCCAGCAGCAGCGCGCCGCCCAAAACAATATTGACGCACAGCATCGCATATTCAAACATCCCGCGGTAGACACGGCATACCCCGATGATGTGCGCCTCAAAAAACATATACCGCAGCCATATGTACAGCATCAAAACGATCAGCCCGGGCAGTACAAACTGAAGCAACCGCCGCGTGGCGGGGTGCATCCCCATCGCAGCACGCTTGAATTTCTGCCCCGGCGTGCGCTTTTTGCGCAGAGAGGACATCGGCTTTTTCATAACGCAATCACCTGCTTTCCTGAAATGTTACAAAGCCATTGTAACACAGTTTTTTGTCAAACGCATTGGTGGATTTTTGGGAAAACAAGCAGGATTCGCCTTTTAAGACAAAACCGCGCCGCAAAACAGCAGCGGTTTGAGCCGCTCAAAAATCACGGGCAGCTGATCTGCCGGCAGCGGCGTCTTTCCCCTGCCGCACTCCACGGTATAGGCAGGCGCGCGGTATTCCTGCAAATACCAGTCCTTCAACCCGCCGTCCGCCGCCTGCGGCTGCGGGGTCGAGAGCGCATAGCCGCTGAAACGGGAGAGAATGCGCGCAATGTTGCGGATGCGCGCGTCAGCATAGTTTTTGTAGGTATAAAAAATCTCTTCCCCCGCTGTATGAAAGCTCAGCAAAAGATCCAGCGGAACCGTCCTGCGGATAAACTGGCAAAGAGAGAGCACCTCCGGCTCACTTTCCGGATGCGTCCCGCAATAGCCCTCCGGCGCGCCGTACAGCTGCATGCGCTGCGTCGTCTGCCGCATACAGTCGGCAAAGCCTGCGTGATAATTCCGGTTCAGATCCACGCCTCTTCCGTTCGCCTTCCATTTTGAAAAATCCGTGTTGCCGTGATTTGCCAGCAATACCCGGTCAAACAGCGGATTGAATCGGTCGCCATGGCGCAGCGCAAGCTCGGTGCCGTCCGCATTGAGCACGGGAATCACCCAGACAGAGCGGGTGTGATACAAAAAGGACAAATCAACATTACACACGCATCTGCCCGCCTGCAGCGCCGTTCCGTAGGTATCAATAAACTGTAGCAGCAGCGAACCGGTGAGCCATTCACACGCATGGTGCGTGCCCACATACAAAATGCGGTGCTTCCCATCTCCCAGCCGCACCATGGGAATCCGCCTGCCGAGATAGCTCTCTCCCAGCGTCTGCACCGGAAAATCGTAGGCGGCGCAGATTTTTTCCAGTTTTTCCGTGTATTCCTCCCAGCAGGAGAAAAGATAAGGTTGCATTTCGCGCGGCACAGTCTTTTCCTTCTTTCTTTCAGCATCATATCGGTCTGATGTTATCGATACCTTCTATGTATTATATGTCATTCTGTTTGAAAAATATGTCGCAATCTGACAAATGTTTTTTCTCTTTGCAGGAAAAAAGCAGAATGAAACATCCGCCGAGCGGGAAGAATATGTTACAGATCAAAACAGAACGGCATCAAGCCAAAAGAAAGGAACGCAACGCAATGGAATTGGAAAATTGGAAGCAGTATCTCCCCGGCCAGACACAGGACGGCTGGCACATCTGCCGTTCGCACAGCATGGGTCTGCGCGTGCAGAAGGGCGAGCAGGAGCCGCTGCTCGACTGGCACATGGAAACAGAACGGGAAAGCGGACTGGTGCGCTTTCTGCTCGCCGCCGGCATAACAATCGGCGCTTTGTGGCTGTTTTGCCTCCTGTGGCGCGCGCTTGTGCAATGCCGCGCCCGCCGCATGGAGCGGCGCCGCTGGAAGGAAAAGCGCCGCATGCAAAAACGAAAAGCAAAATAATTTGACGCAAACATTAAAAGCAGAGAGATTTGACTGTTGCAATCTCTCTGCTTTCTTTGCGCCAAAAGAATTCCGGCTATTTTATCCGCAGGGCGCGCCCGTTTTCTGCGGGCGGATCAGCCGTTGCCCTGCAAAATCGTGTCCGCCAGCACCTTGCCGAAATACCGCGCAGCACATTTTGCTTCCTGCAAGGTGTTGCCGGTTGAACCGATCTCTACCAACAGGGAGCCGGGCGTATACTGCTCGTTAAAGGTGGCGCAGCGCAGATTGAGAGGCCGCGCGATGGCGGTGCCCGCTGTCAGCATGCGCTTTTGCAGATGCGCCGCAACGCACAGGTTATCCCGCCACGCCGGATGGTCGCCCCCCGCCTGATCCGTGCCGACCACCAGCATAATCTGCGCCGCCCGCTCTCCGCCGATCAGCGTCACCGGGCGCAGCTTGGTCTGATCGGCACGCACCATCGAGTCGCGGTGCAGATCAATTACATAAGAGATCGACGGATATTTCTCCGTATAAGAGCGGATGGCTTTTGCCGCCAGCGTGTATGCCTGCTCATACGATTCCGCGTCAAACTGCTCCGTGAGATGGATCGCATAGATGCCGCGGCTTTCCAGCGTCTGCTTGAGCTCCTTTCCGACCGCGATCATATTCTGCTCCGGGTCGGTCGAGCGGGTGACGTCGCTTGTCGGGTCATAATACGGCTCCTTTTTCGCGGCATAGCACTCCGTTGCGTGCGTATGCAAAATCAGCACCGCCGGCTGCTGTGCCGTGCCCGTCATGGAGGGCAGCGGATACGCCGCGGCGGCATATTCTTCCAGATTGACGCGGTAATCCGTCGCGTCCTGCACGGTCAATCCCGTCGCGGAAAGGTCTACCGGCATCACGCCCGCCATCCCCGCCGGGATTTGCGCAGGGTCATATTGATACAAGGCGTCGCCGCCCGCATCCGCGCCGGAGCCCTCCGGGAGCGTCAGCGGCTGACCCTCCTCGTCCTCCCAGTCCGTTCCGCCGTCGGGTCGGAGACGCGACTCAAACAGATAGGACACAGAGAGCCTTTGGGGAACAAAAACCGCGTGCCGCAGCATTCTCTGCGAAATGCCTGTCCCCGTGCCTGCCGGCAGCGCCTCCGGCGCCGCATCTGACAGCGGCAGTCCTGTCTGCACCAGCGCCCGCGTCACCTCACCCCGTGCAAGCAGCCCGTAACAGCCGGCGGCAAACAGCCCGACCACTATCAGTGTAGATCCCAGCAGAACCGCCACAGGGAAAAACTGACGGTAAACACGAAAAAAGCGTCTCTGCCGCGGATGCTTTGCCAAATATGTATCCAACCGTACGCGCCGCCGCCCGCCGTCGGCGCAACCGCCGCCCGGCGCGGCAAAGCGAAACACGCAGCCGCGGCTTGTCCTGCCGGCAAAAATCCGTTTTCCGACCCGCCGCAGCGGATTTTTCCAATCTGGCAAAATCCGATTCGATTCCGGGTGACACCGCTGATCCATCTT
>DBGFNI010000189.1:0-9823 GCA_048527645.1 Eubacteriales bacterium
TACTATTATCGGAAAAACCACTTCATATCGCTCTCCTCCATGGTTTACCGCATGAAGCGCAACGGAGCCGGGCTTGCCTCCATTTGCATCCTGCTGACAATGGTGCTGGTGATGATATCCTCAACGGCGAGCCTGTATTTCGGATCGGAGGATACGCTGTATCAAACTTATCCGCACGACATCGGGTTGACGGTGCGTGCCGATACGACGGAAAGCTTCAATGAAGAAAACACGCGTGTCATGCGCGAGCTGGTTGCTAAATCAGGCGGCGTGGAGCCGGCGCAGCAGCGCGATTTTTGCAGCGCGTCAATATCCGGCTTGCTGACGGACAGCGGCCTTCGGTACGATATGGATGAGCAGGAGGATCTGAGCCTCTTTTCCTATGAGCAGATTGGAAGCGTTGAAGCAATCGGGCTGTCCGATTACAACCGTTTGACGGGCAGTGAGGAGACGCTGGCGGATGATGAATGTCTGCTTTTCTGTTATCGCACGGAGTACACGGCGAAAACCTTTGCGCTGGAGGGCGGTAAGACATACCGCATCAAAAAGATGTTGGATCGTTTTTTCCCGGAGGCGTCTGCTTCGATGATGGCGATCCCCACACTCTTTGTCGTGGTGAACGATTGGGACGCTTTTGCCGCGCAGGTGCCCGGGCAGAGTGCGAGTGGCGAACGGATAATGCAGTTGATGTGGAGCTGCGGCTTTGACACCGAGCAGGACGCGACGCAGCAGGGCGTCTTGTGCGAAAGCATCCGCAGCGCGTTTCGGGAGCATTTTGAGGATGGCGACATCCGTTCTTATTATGCACAAAGCCGCGAGGTGCACCGCATTGATTATTATGCGACCTTCGGCGGTCTGTTTTTCCTCGGAATCATGTTGAGCCTGGTGTTTTTGCTCGCCGCGGTTCTCATTATTTATTACAAGCAGATTTCGGAGGGGTATGAAGACAGTGCGCGCTTTGCGATCATGCGCAAGGTCGGCATGACGGAAAAGGACATTCACAGCAGCGTCAATTCGCAAATGCTCACGGTGTTCTATCTGCCCCTGCTCCTGGCAGGCTTGCATTTGTGCTTCGCCTTTCCCATGGTATGGAAGCTGCTGCAGCTGTTCCATCTGAACAATCTGGTGCTGGTGGTCGGGGTGAGCGTGGCATGCTTTTTGCTTTTCGGTGCGTTTTACACATTAGTGTATCGGATCACCTCCAATGCCTACTGCTCGATTGTCAGCGGCAAAAAAGAATAACAGATGCGCACACCGGCTTTTGACGGTGCGCGGCGGGCGGCGGGAGCTTTGATGCTTTTTCGCCGCTCGCAATTTTTTCTCCTTTTTTGTGCGGTTGCGCGCCGCTGCGTTCCACGCAAAAAAATGACAAATATCCTGCCGACCCTTGCGACCGAAGAAAAAATGTGATAAAATAAAGTGAATTTGGCCGCATAAACCGGGGCAGAGCCCAACGCCGCGCAGGCGGCGAAGATATTGTGCGCGGGGCTTCCGGGATTGACGGAAAGGCGGCGAAACGGATCGGCGCGGAAAGGATACCGAAAAAAATGACAGTGGATATTCAGGTGGTGACCCAGACGGGGCTGACGCTTTTGGTGGTGATTTGTATTGGGTTTTTGGCGCAAAAGCTCGGCTTTATGGACAAGACGCTGACGCAGAAACTCTCGACCTTTACCATGTGCGTGGCACAGCCCTGCATGCTGTTTACCTCCATTTCCGGCGCGCCGTATTCCCGCGAGAACTTGAAAACCGGCTTTTTTGTTCTGCTGCTGGCCTTTTGTGTACATGTTGTTATGGCGCTGATGGCGAGGGGAACGGTCTGCTTTTACCGTGACCCGGATGAAAAGAAGATCACGCAGTTCAGTCTGCTGTTTGTCAACTGTGCGTTTGTCGGGTATCCGATACTGGAAGCGGCGTTCGGCGAGATCGGGCGGTTCTGGGGCGCGTTTTGGGTCATTTGCTTCAACATGCTGATTTGGACGCTCGGCATTGTCATTATCGGGCGCGGCAGAGACGATATTAAAATGAATTTCAAAAAGGTTTTTCTCAATTACGGCACTGTGCCATGCGTTGTGGGACTGCTTGCATACATCGTCCGGTTGCCGGTACCCGCAGTGCTGATGGAGGGCATGTCTTATGTCGGTGGGCTGTGCACGCCTGTGGCGTTGCTTGTCATCGGTGCAAATCTTGCGCGCATTCCCCTCAAAAGCCTGTTTTGTGACTGGAAGCTGTATTATTTCGCTGTGATGCGCCTGCTGGTTTTCCCGCTGGCAATCACGCTTTTGTGCCGTCTTGCGGGACTGGGAGACACCTGGTGTCTGTTTTGTTGCGTGATGGCGGCGCTGCCGACGGCGGCGAACACGGTGATGTTTGCGGAGATGTATGATGTGCGCCCGGATATTGCAGCGAGAACCGTCGGCATTGCGGCGTTTCTCTCCATGCTGACCATCCCGCTGTCGGTGTATCTGGCGAATGTGATGCTCAAACTGTTTTCGTGCTGAAAGGATTGTATGATGTACAACGAACAAATTTTAAAAAAAGTTTCCAAGCCCGGCAGATATATCGGCGGCGAACGCGGGCAGATCGTCAAAAACCGTGATGAGGTGCGCGCCAGAGTCGCGTTCTGCTTTCCCGACACCTACGAAATCGGCATGTCCAATTTGGGGATGCGGATATTATATCACGCGCTCAATCTCCAGAAGGATGTGTGGTGTGAGCGTGTGTATGCGCCGTGGGAGGACATGGAAGAGCAGATGCGCAAATACCATTTGCCGCTGACGGCGCTGGAGAGCGGCGACGAGATTCGCACCTTTGATTTTGTCGCGTTTACCTTGCAGTATGAGCTGTGCTATACCAATGTGCTCAACATGCTCTCTTTGGCAGACATCCCCCTGCTTGCCGCCGAACGCGGAGAGGACGCGCCGCTGGTGATCGGTGGGGGACCCTGCGCCTACAATCCCGAGCCGATGGCAGACTTTTTTGACGCCTTCAGCATCGGCGAGGGGGAAGAGGCGCTGGTGGAGATGACCCGCCTGTATCTTTCTATGAAGGAAAACGGCACCTATACTCGCGCGGGCTTTTTGCGTGCGCTTGCAACACAGCTCGAGGGCTTTTATGTACCGTCGCTGTATGACGTCACTTACGGGGAGGACGGCACCATCGCCGCCTTTACTCCGAAATACCCGGATGTGCCCGCAACGGTGAAAAAGCGCATTGTGGCGGACATGGATCAAAGCCCTTTTCCGACTGACTATATCAAGCCGTATATTGAAACGGTGCATGACCGCATCATGCTGGAGGTATACCGCGGCTGTCCGCGCGGCTGCCGCTTTTGCCAGGCAGGAATGATCTACCGCCCCGCCAGAAACCGATCGCCCGTGCAGCTCGATGAGCAGGCGCGCGCGCTGTACGCCTCTACGGGCTTTTCTGAAATTTCCATGTGCTCGCTTTCGATCAGCGACTACACGGGACTGCGCGAGATGACAGACCGGATGCTGGAATGGACGGATGAAAAAAAGGTTTCTCTATCTCTGCCGTCGCTGCGCGCGGACACTTTCACCAAAGAACTGATGGATAAAATTTCGGGTGTGCGCACCAGCACGCTGACCTTTGCGCCGGAGGCGGGCAGTCAGCGCCTGCGCGACGTCATCAACAAGAATGTGACGGAGGAGGAAATTCTGCAAGCCTGTGACACCGCCTTTTGCGCGGGGAAAAATCAGGTCAAGCTGTATTTCATGATCGGACATCCCACTGAGACCGACGAAGATATTGCCGGGATCAATGCACTTGCAAAATCGGTGATTCACCGCTTCTATCAGAATCCCCAGCGCAACCGTTCGCGAGGCGTTGGCGTGACGCTGTCGGTTGCCGCCTTTATCCCCAAGCCCTTCACGCCCTTTCAGTGGGAAAAGCAGGATGCGCCGGAGGAGACGGAGCGTAAGCAGCAGTATCTGAAAAGTTGCATCACCGACCGGAAAATCCGCTATCATTATCACAATGCGCGCGTGGCGCGGTTTGAGGCGGTGCTGGCGCGCGGCGACAGGCGCGTCGGCAAGGCGATTTTGGAGGGTTGGAAGCTGGGCTGCAAGTTTGACAGCTGGGATGAGTATTTTGACTATGACAGATGGATGGAGGCGTTTGACCGCGCCGGGGTGGACATTGCATTCTATACGACCAGAGGCTTCGGAGAAGAGGAGATTCTCCCCTGGGATATGATTGATATCGGCGTGGACAAAAGGTTTTTGTTGCGGGAGCGGCGGCGCTCCAGAGAGGGAAAAACAACGCCCAACTGCATGGAGATGTGTCAGGCATGCGGTGCAAATCGGTTAGGAGGGAAAACGACATGGTGTCCCAAAGCAAGCAAACAGAACTGATCCCGGTGCGTGTCGGCTTTTTCAAGACAGGCGCGCTGCAATTTATTTCTCATTTGGATCTGACGCGTTGCATGACGCATACCATCGCGCGCGCGGGGGTGCCGATTCTGTATTCGCAGGGCTTCAACCCCCATCCGAAGATGGTGTTTTCTCTGCCGCTTTCCATCGGTGTGGAGAGCATACGGGAGTATCTGGATTTCAAATTGGTGCAGCCGATGGATTTTTCGGAGATTCGGGAGCGGCTCAACGCGCAGCTGCCGGAGCAGATGCAGGTGACGCGTGTATACACGCCGCAGCGAAAGCTGGATCAGATCGGCTATGCCTCCTATGAGATTTGCCTGTGGATGCCAGGGGCGGACAGCGCGCTTGCCGCTGATTTGGAAGAATTATACCACGGGGAAATGATCGTTACCAAACGCACCAAGAGCGGGGAAAAGGAAGTGGATATTTCTCCGTTTGTCCGCGGTGCGGCGGTGAAATACGATGCCGAACGGAAAAAAATCATCGTCCACGCAAAGCTGTGCGCCGACAGCGCGAACTATCTAAATCCCGAATATTTGCTGCGCGGCGCAGAAAAGTATCTGTCTATAAACTTTGAAGATCCGTTTCATAGCGGCTATTCGATTTTGCGCCGCGAGCTGTATTTAGCGGACGGCATTACGGTGTTTGAATAAAGGAGAAAAAGAATGCTGCATATCGGTTGTCATTTATCCTCCGCCGGCGGCTATTTGGCGATGGCGAAGGAGAGCGTGCGGATCGGTGCGGACACCTTTCAGTTTTTCACGCGCAATCCGCGGGGCGGAAAAGCCAAGGAGATCGACCCGGCAGATGTGGAGGCGTTTTCCGCTTACTGCGCGGCGCATGGCATCACGCGCATTCTGGCGCATGCCCCCTACACGCTCAACCCCTGCGCCGCAAGGCCCGAAACGCTGGAATTTGCGCGGAATACCTTTGCCGACGATTTGCGCCGCATGGAGTACACGCCCGGACAGTATTACAACTTTCATCCCGGTTCCCACGTCGGACAGGGGGAGGAGAAAGGGATTGCGCTGATCGCCCAAACGCTCAACGAGGTGATGTTTGACGGCATGACCACCACGGTGCTGTTGGAGACGATGGCGGGCAAGGGGACGGAGATGGGCGGCAGCTTTGCACAGCTTCGCGCTGTGATCGACCGCGCAAAGTACCCGGAGAAGCTCGGCGTTTGTCTGGACACCTGCCACGTGTGGGACGCCGGCTATGACATCCGCAACGATTTGGACGGCGTGCTCGAAGCGTTTGACCGCGAGATCGGTCTGGAGCGGCTGCGGGCGATTCACCTGAATGACTCGATGAATCCGCTGGCGGCACACAAGGACCGCCATGCGAAAATCGGAGAGGGCTATATCGGTCTGGAGGCGCTGCGCGCGCTGACGGTGCATCCGGCGCTGCGCGAACTGCCTTTTTATCTCGAGACCCCACAGGAGGACAATGACGGCTACGCACGGGAGATTGCCATGCTGCGCGCGCCGTCTGAAACATGATCGGATGCACGCGTCACCAAAGACGTCGGCAACCCCAAATATGCATCGGTGCAAGCTGCCTGCTCTTGTGAGAAAAAGCAATGCCCGCCTGACAGAATACGGTCAGACGGGCATTCTTGCTGTTGGCAGGATGGGACAGAATACAAAGAGAAACCGCGCATCGGCGCGATCCGCGCGCCGCGCGCTGAGGCTGTGCGGCAGTTGCACCGATCGGTGAAAAACAGATGTGTTTTCCGCTGCCTGTTCCGTCGTGGGGATGCTTTTGAATCAAGCGGACATTACGCACTGACGGTGAGCTTTTCTGCCAGATCGCAGATTTCTTCTGCGGAATTTTTACGGATGACGGTGCGCTGGTTTTGCTGCATGGCTGCGCAGAGCGCTTCAAAGTGCGCAGAATCGAAATCGGTCAGCGTTTTGGGGCGGAGCGTTGCTTTCGCACCCATGCCGCTCCGGGTGAAAAATTGCAGATTGCGGGTTTCGCAGCCGGGAATCGGCGGCAGCAGCGCCAGCGGCACCTCCATAACAGCTGCCTCGGTGGTGGAAAGTCCGCCCGGCTTTGTGAAGAACAGCTCGCAGGCGCGCAGATAGAGCGCCATCTGATCGGTATGCCCGATGACGCGGACGCAATCTCCGTGCCGCTTTTCGAGATTTTTGCGCAGCGGCTCATTGCTGCCGCAGATCACAATCAGTCCAAACGCCGTCCCGCGTGTGGTTTCGCTCAGGATATCCAGCGTCCGCCCGAGCTTGCTCGCGCCGATGCTGCCGCCGGAAAGGAGAATATATCGCTTGTCCGGGTCCAGACCCAGTTTTTCTTTGGCTTCTTTTGCCGTGAGCGCGGTGCGGAAATTGCTTCGAACCGGGATGCCGAGCGGATGAATGCGCTCGGCGGGGATGCCTCTGCCGACAAATTCATCGGTCAGCGATTCAGACGGGATGACATAGGCATCGCAGCTGCATTCTTCGGTAAAGGGAATGCAGGTGTAATCCGTGGCCACAAAAATGGTTTTGGGAACTGTCGCGCCGTGATCGCGCAGGTAGGTCAGGATTTCCGCAGGGAAGACATGCGGCATGATCACCACATCCGCCGGTTTTTCCTGCAAATAATCCAGCAGCTTGCTTGCCGGGTGCTTGTTGGCAAAATATACCGGTGAGCGCCATGGCAGCCGACGGTAAAAATTGCCCGCCGCATAGATCGCGCCGAACATGTGCGGCGCGCGCTGCGCAATGGAAATATAGGTCTTGTCCACGCACGCGGAGAGCTTTTTGCTGCACAGGTCATAGGGGTTGATCATGGTGGCGCCGTGCCCGCGGCGCAGCAGCTCTTCTTTGATTGCGTTGCCCGCAGCGTTGTGACCGCCGCCGGTTCCGCAGGATAATATCAGTGCATCCATGCGAGTACCACTTTCATTTTTTCTCGTTTTTCTTTGCTGATGTGCAAACGAAGGCACACGATCCCCGTGATGAAAAGAAAGCCAAGCGTCACGCCGACCGGGCCCAGCAGCAGGCACAGCGTCAAAGCGCTGCAAAGATATGTGACAAGGGTGCGGTGAAAATGGGGTGTAATTTTCAGAACCAGTGAAAAGAAAAGAAAATATGCGGCGAGAATGACGACCGGCTGCCAAAACGGCAGCAGCCCCAGCAGACAGCCGAAGCTGACGGCGATCCCCTTGCCGCCCCCAAACCGATAAAACACCGGGAACGCGTGTCCCAGCACCGGCGCTGCAAGCACCAGTGACAGCAAAAACGGGTCGGGCGGTGGCAGATGGCGGTGCGTGAAGAGAAACACCGGCAAAAAGCCCTTGCACAGATCGCCCGCCAGCGTAACAACGCCGCACCAAAAGCCGCCGTGTGTAAAAGCGTTGGAGGCGCCGGGGTTGCCGTCTGTACTGTCGTGGAGCATATCGGGCTTATGAAAGAGTTTGGCGCTGACTCTGGCGAAGAGAATGCTGCCGGAGAAATAGCCGAACAGGATATATGATATGACAACTGCCATGGCAGTCACGTCCTTTCTGAAGGCAGCGATGAGTGAGCGAAATCTGCCGCTGCACGGGGCTTTGGTATTGCGTGCACGGCAGAGACAGCTGGGCGGTTTGCGTTTGCCGTCAATATCACAGATGCCCGAAGTGCACAACGGCATTGCCGTTTTTGTCAAGATTTCTGTGATCAGTATACCACAAAAAACAGTATGATTCAAGATATTTTGCAAATCGGTCTCGGTTTGCAGAGCGCTGCGCGTGCGACCCCGAAAAAAACCAAAGAAAATTCAAAAAAGGGCTTGACTCTGACGCAGCTTCATGAGTTATACTGTAATCATACGGGAGGAATGCCACAAGAAAACCGTTCTCTCGAGGCGAGTCGGTGCACGGGGGTCAGCGCGCGCAGTTGTACCACTATGATGCGATCGGACTGCTCAAACCGACCGCGGTTACCGCCGCGGGCTATCAAAGAGATTCTTGAAAATCCGGACTTTGATCGGGAAGAGGCGCTGCGGCAGCAGATCGGTTTGCTTCAGCTTCGGCGCAGCCGTCTTGACAATCTGATTTGCTTCGCCCGTGCATTCCTTACGGAAGGAGGAGATTCAATAGATTTTTCCGCATTTGATCAATTATAAAATTGGGCAGTATACCGAGAGGTAGGAAACCGCTGGGGGAAAACGGGAGCCTATCGGCAGGATGAAGAAAAGGCTGCAAGCCGGTCGGCAGATGCGCCCCGCGCGGCGGCGTTTGCAGGCAGTGCCATTGCGGTATACTGTGAAAGAATAGAGGCGAGCAGCTCTGCATCAACGCTGCCTGACAACAGCGAAGAATAGCGTTTGGAAGAGCAAGGGCGGCGGCGGAAAGAAATCCGTCGCCGCCCGATGATATGTCTGGTTTTATGCGATGGCGCTTTTGCGGGAAACGCGTGTTCGGAAGCACGCATGGCTTTTGCATGCGGCTTGCGGCGCTTGACCGAAAAGTCAGGCGCTTTCTTCTGAGCGAATCATCTCGCAAAAGACATCGGCAAGGATCGGATCAAACTGCAATCCCTTCAGTCGCTGTATTTCTTCCAAAGCGGACTCTTTTGTCCGCTTTTCTTTATACGGTCTTTCCTCCGTCATCGCATCATAGCAGTCCGCGAGTGCAACAATCCGCGCGTAGAGCGGGGTTTGTTCGCCCTTGACGCGAAAGGGATAGCCCGTGCCGTCCCACCGCTCGTGGTGAAACAGACAGCATTCCGCCATGATGCCCAACAGGTCTGATTCCCCGTACAGATCCGATAAGGAGAGCGTTGGCAGAATCATGTGCGCACCGATCACGGTGTGCGTCTGCGCCAGCCGATATTCCTGATCGGTGAAACGCGCAGGGCTGTTCCACAGCGCGTTGGAAATGCCTGCCTTTCCGATATCGTGATACCGCCCGATCAGATGGGCGTGCTCCTGCATCGGGAATTTTTGGTAAATATCAGAATACTTGCCCGCCGCCAGATGCAGCCGATCGACGGTGGCTTGGACATATTTTTCCACAGATTCGCTGTGCCGAATAATTAACTGCGGGAGCTGCTGAAGATATTTTTCCAATGCGTTGATTTTGTCCTGCATACTGCTTTTCCTACTTTTTCGTTTTGTTGTTCCGGATAGAATGTTTACCGATGCGATCAATTTCGGAGAATCGCTCACTGTCGGCGCACGGTGTGCAGCGAAAGAATGAAACGACCGGAACGGCGCGCGGCAAAAGCCCCGCTGCGGATGTTCCGGCGAGAATTCATGATGCGGTTTTCAATCATCTGAGGTAGGGATATGCTGCATCCGTATCGGGAACAGCATGCCGCGCAGCTACGGGGGCTCATACTTTTCCATCCTTTTCAAAAGCAATGATCCGTCACAGAACACCGTGCCATATTACCGCATGGCTGATTCATATCTGACAGTTTTGATTATATCATATTTTT
>DBGFNI010000190.1:0-9340 GCA_048527645.1 Eubacteriales bacterium
CCTTTGACAAATTGGTCAATTTGTTATATAATAATACTCGTATCTGTATGCTTATGTGTGATTGTGCAGACGGCGTTGCCGTTTTTTGCATGTTTCGTGGCGGACGCTGTGCGATCGGATGTGATTGCTGTCCGCAACATGACAGGGAGGATACTGTGTCCAGGTTTTTTCTATCAAAAGAGCATATCCGCGACGGTCAAATCACGATCACCGGAGATGACGCACATCATATCTGTTATTCGCTGCGTATGGCGGTGGGCGATGAAATCATTGTCTGCGATATGCAGAAAAATGAATACCGCGCCGTGCTGCAGACCTTAACGGGCGAATGTGTTGTGGCGCGTGTTCTCAGTACTTATCCCAACGACACGGAGCTTTCCGTAAACGTGCATTTGTATCAGGCGCTGCCGAAGGGCGAAAAAATGGAGCTTGTTGTGCAGAAATGCACGGAGCTCGGCGTTTCGCGTATTGTCCCGGTGCAGAGCAGCCGCTGCATTGTGAAGCTGGACGACAAAAACCGGGAAAAGAAGCGGCTGCGCTGGGAACGGATTGCGCATGAGGCCGCCAAGCAGTGCGGCAGAGGCGCGCTGCCGACCGTGGAGCAGCCTGTCACGCTTGCCTGTGCATTACAGCAAGCGCCCGGCTGGAAGCTGTTTTGCTATGAGGGCGACGGCACAGAGGGGCTGCGGCACGTACTTGCTCCGCAAATACAGACGGATATGCCCCGTGACATTTCTGTGTTTATCGGCCCGGAGGGCGGCTTTTCGCCGGCAGAGGTCGAAGCGGCGCGGGAACAGGGCGCTGTTTTGTGCGGCTTGGGAAAAAGAATTTTGCGCACGGAAAGCGCGGCGCTGGTTGTGCTCAGTGCGATTGCATATGAAACGGAAATGTAGTTTTCGCGCGCAAAGCAGACGGCACTTTCTGCTTTGGGGATCGGCGGAATATCACAGCAAATAATCCATTCAACCATTCGAAAAAAACGGAAGCATCGTCGGAGGAAGAGATTTATGTCGAACAGAGCGTTTCAAGGGATTATTCATCAGATGAAGGATGTGGTGGATCGTACCATTGGCGTGATCGATGAGAACGGTATCATTATTTCCTGCAGTGAATTTGTCAAGATCGGCGAAAGCAGACAGAGCGTATGCAACGAGCTTGCATACACGCCCGGCATCATTCGGCAGGACGGCGTGACCTACCGTGCACTGGGCACGGCAGGGCAGGATGCCTATGTCGTCTTTGTCGAGGGAGAGGATGAGAAGGCGGAGGAGTTGGCGCAGATTCTTTCCATCAGCTTGGGACAGATCAAAAGCCTGTACGATGAAAAGCATGACAAGGGCTCCTTTATTAAAAACATCATCATGGACAACATTTTGCCCAGCGACATATACATCAAGTCCAAAGAGCTGCATTTTGCACCGGATGTTATGCGCGTGGTGCTGCTGATCAAGTTTTTGGGGCAGACGGAGGCAATCCCTTACGAGGTGATCCAGAGCATGTTCCCGGACAAAAACCGTGACTATGTGATCATCATCAACGAGAGCGATGTGGTGCTGGTCAAGGAGGTTGAGGCGAACACCGAGCTTAAAGAGGTCGAGCAGATTGCACAGCAGATTGCCGACACGGTTTCCACCGAGCTTTATGTTCAGGTTGCGATCGGCATCGGCACGATGGTGAACACGCTGAAGGATCTGGCACGCTCCTACAAGGAGGCGCAGGTTTCTCTCGAGGTCGGAAAGGTCTTTGACACGGAAAAGCAGATCGTTTCCTATGACAATCTGGGGATCGGCAGACTGATTTATCAATTGCCGATTACCCTGTGTGAGATGTTTCTCTCGGAGGTCTTCAAAAAAGGCTCGCTTGACGCGCTCGATCAGGAAACGCTGATGACCATCCAGTGCTTCTTTGAAAACAATCTGAACGTGTCGGAAACATCCCGCAAGCTGTTTGTTCACCGCAACACATTGGTATACCGTCTGGAAAAAATCCGGAAACTGACGGGACTGGATCTGCGGGAGTTTGAGCATGCGATCACCTTTAAGGTGGCGCTGATGGTGAAGAAGTACCTGTCTTCCAAGCCCACGAAGTTTTAATCTCTTCGTGCGCGGAAGACGCATTGAACATGGAGGAAGACAAACTGACGTATGATAGAATTCAGAGATGTTTCAAAAGTATATGCGAACGGAACCGTAGCACTGGAGAATATCAATCTGACCATTGAAGACGGCGAATTTGTATTCATCGTGGGCGCTTCCGGCGCAGGGAAAACCACGTTGATGAAGCTGCTGCTGCGGGAGGAAAAGCCGACCAGCGGTTCGCTGATCGTCGGCGACTATGATCTGGTGCATATGCCCAACCGCAAGGTACCGTATTACCGCAGACAGCTTGGCATGGTGTTTCAGGATTTCCGACTGTTTGAGAAAAAGACGGTGTTTGAAAATGTGGCGTTTGCCATGCGTGTCATCGGTGAATCCGGCAAAACGATCAAGAGCCGCGTGCCGACCATCCTCAGCATTGTCGGCCTGAGCGACAAATACAAGAGCTTCCCGACGGAGCTCTCCGGCGGTGAGCAGCAGCGCGTTTCTCTGGCGAGAGCGCTGGCGAACAATCCGTCGATTATCATCGCGGACGAGCCGACGGCAAATATCGACCCCCGCATGAAGCTGGAAATCATGAATCTTTTGATGAAGATCAATCGCCGCGGAAAGACGGTGATCGTGGTGACGCACGAAAAGAACATTGTGGATTTCTTTAAGCAGCGTGTGATTACACTGCGCGGCGGCCGCCTGGTGGAGGACAAGGTGGGAGGTATGTACAGTGAGGGGAAATAATTTTTTCTATATGCTCAGCCAGAGCTTCAAGAGTCTGTGGCGCAACGGCATTATGTCGCTTGCTTCGATCACGGTTCTGATGAGCTGTCTGGTTTTGATCGGGTCCTTTTCCATGCTGGTGCTCAACATCAATGTCAACCTTGAGGAGATCGGTTCTTTGCAGGAAATCGTTGTGATCTGCGACCAGGAGGCAGACGATGCGACGGTTCAGGCGATCGGCGATAAAATTGCCACACTGGACAATGTGGATCAGTCGGTGTTCGTCTCCAAAGAAGAGGCACTGGAGAGCGAACGGGAACGGTACGGCGACAAGAGCTATCTGTTTGACGATCTGAAAAACGACAATCCCTTGCCCGATGTTTATAAAATCACCTATCGGGACAACAGCGCGGTTTCCTCACTTGTGTATTCTCTGGAAGAGATTGACGGCGTGGAGAAGGTGAACAACCGCGCGGACATTGCAAAGAGCATTGAAAATCTGAAAAACGGCGTTTCCTTCGTTTTCATCTGGTTTTTGGTGATCCTCTTTGTGGTTTCCATCTTTATCATCATCAATACGATCAAGCTGGCGGTTGAATCGCGCCACCGTGAAATTGCCGCCATGCGCTATGTCGGTGCTACCAATTTCTTTATGACAACACCCTTTATTTTAGAGGGTGCGATCATCGGTTTGATTGCCGCGGTGCTTGCTTATCTGATTCAGTATTATTTATATCTGTACATTTTCAACAGCATTGACGGCGCGTATAATATGATCCGTGTCATCCCGCTTCATGATGTGGCGCCTTATATGGCTCTGGGATGTCTGGTGATCGGAACGGTCTCCGGTATGCTGGGCAGCCGTCTGAGCTTGAACAAGTATATGAAAGTATAACAGCAAAAGCATAAAAGTTGACTTGATGTTTTTCGCGAAGAGAAGCTTTTTAAGGAGGAATGTCAGATGAAAAAAACAGCACAGCGCTTCAGACGTGTATTGTCGGCTATAGTATGTTCTGCGATTATGTGCGGTGTTCTGGGAACCATCCAGTTTCAGACGACCGCATCTACGCTGAGCGATGCGCAGAACCAGCTTGCCATTCTGGAAAGCCAGTATGAAACGGCGAAGGGCAAGCGGCAGGATGCGACCAGTGCATATCAGAGTGCATTGGCGGAATATAATGCTTCCAAGGCAGATTATGAAAACGCGCTGGCGCTCAAGCAGGCGCTGGACGCCGAGATTTCGGATATGGAAGCGGAAATTGACGCGACCTACGCGCTGATTGACGAATACAACACGCTGATCGCCGATCTGAAGGTGCAGATCGCGGAGAAGGAAGCGGAAATTGACCAAAAATACGCCAACTTCAAGGAGCGTGTGCGGATCAATTATGAGGATTCCTTTGTGTCCTATCTGGAAATGGTCTTTACCGCAGATTCTTTTTCCGATTTGCTCTCCCGTGTCGATATTGTTTCCAGCCTGATGGATTACGACGCAAAGGTGATTGACGAGCTTGACGCGGCAAAAACGGAAATGGCACAGATGCAGTCACAAACCGAGACGCTGCAGAAAGAGGCGTCAATCAAGCTGGCACAGCTGGAGGAACAACTCCCCACACTGGAGGAAAAAAAGGCGAAGAGCCTGGAGGTTCTGGCTGATTTGCAGTCGCTGTATGCAAAAGCAAGCGAGGCTTACAATGAGGCCTCCGGCGAAAAGAAGGCAGCAGATGCCAACCTTGCCGATCTGGCTGCAAAAATTGCGGAAGCAGAGGAAACCATCGCGCGTGAAATCGCCGCACAGCAGCAGAGCAACGATCAGGAATATCAGGGCACCGGCTCGATGGGCTGGCCTGTGGACGTAGCATACCGCAAGATTTCTTCTCCGTTCGGTTACCGCACCGACCCCTTCGGCTCGGGCGCCACGACATTCCACAACGGGATTGACATGCCCTGTCCCTACGGCGCAAATATTTATGCGGCAGAATCCGGCCGCGTGATTACCGCGACCTTCCACTGGAGCTACGGCAACTATGTGGTGATTGACCACGGCGGCGGTATTTCCACCCTGTATGCGCATAATTCCGCTTTGTGTGTCAGCGTCGGTCAGACGGTCACCCGCGGACAGGTGATTGCAAAAGCCGGCGGTACCGGCTCCGTGACGGCGGTTCACTGCCATTTCTGCGTGATTCAGAACGGCAAGCATGTGAATCCTCTGGGATTCTTGTCATAATTTTCATCATTTCAGCATCAGACAACAAAAATCATTCGCTTGTGCACAGACCGCTCCCATCGGATTTTTCTGACGGGTGCGGTTGTGTGTTGCTGTTCGGTGTTTATTTTGAAGGAGAAAACCATGTCAAAAAAAGTCAATTTATTGACTGCGTTGTTTCTGATCGTCATAGCGGTTGTGCTCACCTTTTCCGTCACCTATTCCGCCCTGTATGCCAGATATCAGCTTCGCGACAAGGAAGAGCAGCTCAGCGAGGATTCTGAGGATTCCTTTGACGCGCTCAGTGAAAAGGCCGCATATCTGGATCAGCTGTATCGCTCTTATTATGTGGGAGAGCTCGACAGTGAGCAGATCAGCGAGTATCTGGCGCGCGGATACATTGCGGGCACCGGAGATCGGTATGCCGCGTATCTGACCAAGGAGGAAATGGAAAAAACCCTGAATGACACCGCCGGGACAATGGTCGGTGTCGGCGTCCATGTCATTTACGATTATGAAAGCGCACGGATTCAGATCATATCGGTCATTCCCGATTCTCCTGCTGAAGCGGCGGGAATGCTGCCGGGCGATGTGATCACACAGATCGACGGCGTGGCTGTGAATACGATCGATTACAATACGGCGGTCGGCATGGTGCAGGGAGAGGAAGGAACGAACGTTTCGCTCACGGTGCTGCGCAACGGGACAGAAACGCTGAATTTTGATCTGACGCGCGCGACGGTCAACAATGTTTCCGTGACCTGGCGGATGTATGACGATGAGGTGGGAATTGTTCGGCTGTATCTCTTCTCGGAAAACACAGGTGATTTGGTGCGGCAGGCAGTCGAGCAGCTCAAAGAGCAGGGCGCGCAGAAGCTGATTTTTGACGTCCGATCCAATTCCGGCGGAGAATTGAACGGTATTGTGAACACGTTGGATTATCTGTTGCCCGAGGGGCCGATTCTTCACATTCAGGATAAGGACGGCAAAACGGTCAGAGAATATACTTCAGACGCGGCGTGCGTGGATATGCCCATGGTCGTGTTGGTGAACGGTACCACGGCGTCCGCCGCAGAGCTTTTCGCCGCCGGCTTGCAGGATTATGGGGTGGCAACGATAGTCGGCGAGCAAACCTTCGGCAAGGGAACGGTATGCTCCATTATCAAATTGCCGGACGGCAGCGGCATCTCTATGTCCACACAGTACTACACACCGCCGTATTCCGACAATATCGAGGGCAAGGGCGTGTTGCCGGACATTGTATCGGCAATGGATCTTTCCAAACTATTTCAGGTTTCCGATGATCAGGATACCCAACTGCAGGCGGGACTGCAGGCTTTACAGTAAAATCAATCAACAATGCAATGAAGGAGTTATGAATATGAAACAGGTTACCGTCACAGACGAAGGACTGAAAAAAATGCAGGAGGAGCTTGACTATTTGAAAAACGTCAAGCGAAAAGAGGTTTCCGATGCGATCGGCGTCGCCCGTTCCTTTGGCGACTTGTCGGAAAACAGCGAATATGATGAAGCAAAAAATGAGCAGGCAAAGGTGGAGGCACAGATTGCGGAGCTTGAGGATAATATCAAGCACGCGGTAGTCATTGACGAGACGCAAGTGAAAGGAAATCTGGTCAACGTCGGCTCCACGGTCAAGCTGCGTAATTCTTCAACAGGGGCAGAATTGACCTATACGATCGTCGGCTCGACGGAGGCAGATCCGTTGGAGGGCAAAATTTCCGATATGTCTCCGATCGGCAAAGCCATTATCGGAACCAAAAAGGGTGACAAGGTCAAGGTCGAGATTCCTGCGGGTGAGATGGAGTTTGAAATTTTGGAGGTTTCCCGCGACTGACCGCTCAAAACCGTTTTTCGTATCAACAGAAAGGACAATCAACGATGAGTGCTGAAAACCAGAAGCAGAACGGCGCGCAAGCGCCCGAACAGAACATCAATGAACTTTTGCAGGTGCGCCGCGACAAGCTGGCGGCACTGCAGCAGGCGGGCAAAGACCCTTTTCAGATCACCAAATATGATGTGACCCATCACAGTGAGGAGATCAAAGCGGATTATGACGCTTTGGAGGGCAAAGAGGTATCCGTTGCCGGACGTATGATGTCAAAACGCGTGATGGGAAAGGCCTCTTTCTGTCATGTTCAGGATCTGGCGGGAAGCATTCAGGTGTATGTTGCCCGCGACTGCATCGGCGAGGAGCCTTACACTGATTTTAAAAAGTATGATATCGGTGATTTGGTCGGCGTTGCGGGTACGGTTTTTAAGACCAAGACCGGCGAGATTTCCATTCACGCAACCTCGGTGACGCTGCTTTCCAAGAGTCTTCAGATTCTGCCGGAGAAGTATCACGGCCTGACCAATACGGACATGCGCTACCGTCAGCGCTATGTTGATCTGATCACCAATCCGCAGACAAAGGACACCTTTATCAAGCGTTCAATGATCATCCGCACCATCCGTAGTTTTTTAGATGCGCAGGGCTTTATTGAGGTGGAAACGCCCATGCTCGTCTCCAACGCCGGCGGCGCTGCGGCGCGCCCGTTTGAAACGCATTTCAACGCGTTGGACGAGGATTTCAAACTGCGTATCTCACTGGAGCTGTATCTCAAGCGCCTGATTGTCGGCGGCTTGGAGCGCGTGTATGAGATCGGCCGCGTGTTCCGCAATGAGGGACTGGATACCCGGCACAACCCGGAGTTTACGCTCATGGAGCTGTATCAGGCGTATACGGATTATCACGGGATGATGGACTTGACGGAAAATATGTTCCGTCATGTGGCGCAGACCGTGCTGGGAACGACGACGATCTCCTATAACGGTGTTGTCATGGATTTGGGCAAGCCCTTTGAACGGATCACCATGGTGGAGGCCGTGAAAAAGTATTCCGGCGTTGATTTTGATCAGATTGAAACGCTCGAGCAGGCGAGAGCTGCTGCAAAGGAAAAGGGCGTGGAATATGAAGAACGGCATAAGAAGGGCGACATTCTCAATCTCTTCTTTGAAACCTTCGCAGAGGAGCACCTGATTCAGCCGACCTTTGTGATGGATCACCCGGTGGAGATTTCGCCTTTGACTAAGCGCAAGCCGGACAATCCCGATTATGTGGAGCGCTTCGAGTTCTTCATGAACGGATGGGAAATGGCGAATGCATATTCCGAGCTCAATGACCCGATTGATCAGCGCGCCCGCTTCGCCGCGCAGGAGGAGCAGTTTGCGCAGGGAGATGCCGAGGCAAACCACACGGATGAGGATTTCCTTAACGCTTTGGAGATCGGTATGCCTCCCACAGGCGGCATCGGCTACGGCATTGACCGCATGTGTATGCTGCTGACGGATTCCGCCGCCATCCGCGACGTGTTGCTTTTCCCCACAATGAAGTCCTTACCGAACGACAAGTAAGAAAACCCCAGTATTTATGCGGGTTTCGGGACTTTCCAAACCGAATAAATTTACCTCTTTACACCAAATTTACACCAATCGGTGCTAAAAACGGTGCAGAGACTAAAAAATCGCATAATTTACGGAATGAATGGGCAGTCCCATAGTGGGATTGCCCATTTCTAATAAAGGATACATTCGTATCTGAGTGCAAAAGGAATGTTTATTATGGAATTAAGTGAAAAATTACAAGAGTTGAGGAAAGAAAAAGGACTCACGCAGGAAGAACTTGCGGAAGCGTTATTTGTGTCTCGCACTGCAATTTCTAAGTGGGAATCCGGCAGAGGAGTTCCCAATATCGAGTCATTAAAAGCAATTTCAAAGTTTTTTTCAGTGTCAATAGATGAGTTATTGTCCGGTGAAGAAATACTTAAAATTGCTGACGAGGATAATAAGCAAAAGGAAAAACATACAAGAGACTTAGTGTTTGGTTTACTCGATTGCAGTTTGATTATGTTTCTGTTTCTGCCTTTCTTTGGACAAAAGGGTGATGAGATTATAAAAGAGGTATCTTTACTTTCGCTGACAGGTACCCCGCAGTATATCAAAATACCGTATTTAATTATTGTATTTGGAATTGTACTTACAGGTGTTTTGCTTCTCGCTCTACAAAATTATGAAGCAGTGTTTTGGTTGAAACACAAACATCAAATATCCATTGTGTTAAGCACAGTTGCTACAATAGAACTTATGATAACACTTCAACCTTATGCAGCCTTTTTCACTTTTGTTTTCTTGGCGATAAAGTCTCTGATGCTGATAAAATGGCGATGATACGAAGCGTGTCGCCAATGTGACGGTGAAATTCTTTTCATTTTTATTCATTCCGCCTATATTGTAAACAGGCGAAAGCCAAATAATTATGGCAAAG
>DBGFNI010000191.1:0-10894 GCA_048527645.1 Eubacteriales bacterium
AACAAATCACAAATTTTTTATATTTTTCGTGCATTTCCCTTGACAAATCCCCCGCGCGAGGGGTAAAATATTACCGTTAAATGTTTCAAAATCATCAAACAGGAGAACACTCCCGATGGCAAACAGCAAACGATTTTATGCATATCTGTATGTAGCGTACGATTATTTTTACGCTCCTTTTGTTATGTCATAAATCGGAAATGCCAAATGGGATATGATCACCCCGCACATCAGAGAAACTCATAAAGGATATGACGATCTCATCCGGCACTTCCGGATTGCAGACCGTCATTTTTTATGCGGACAAACCGGCAAACCCGCTATTCCCACCGCCTCACAAGCACAGAAAGGAACCGACAAGACATGGACGAGTTGAAACAGGCGCGGCAGACGATTGATCAGATTGACAGTGAGATGGCACAGCTTTTCGCACAGCGCATGGCGGCGATCAAACAGATCGCACGGTACAAGCAGACCCACGGTCTGCCCATCAGCGATGCCGCGCGGGAAGAGGAAGTGATCCAAAAGAATGCCGCACGGATCGCAGACGAGGAAATCCGATCTTATTATATCAGCTTTCTGAAAAACAACATGAAGCTTTCCTGCCGCTATCAGCAAAAGCTGCAGCAGGGCAGCCGCGTCGCATACTGCGGCATCGAGGGCTCCTTTGCCGCGATTGCCGCATCGCAGATTTTCCCCGGCGGGCACTATATTTCCTGCTCCAGCTTCAGCGAGGCATACAGCATGACAGCAGCCGGTGAATGTGACTGCGCGGTTCTCCCGATTGAAAACAGTTCCAACGGCGAGGTCGGTCAGGTGCTGGATCTGATGATGTTTGACGGCTCGCTGTATGTCAACCATGTATATGAGATGACTGTGGTGCAGAATCTGCTGGGCGTCAAGGGCAGCAAAACCGATGACATCCGGCGCGTTTACAGTCACGAGCAGGCACTGGGGCAGAGCGCATCATTTTTAGAGGAGCACGGCATCACCGCCCTACCCGCCTCCAACACCGCCGTCGCCGCGAAAATGGTCGCTGAAATGAACGACCCTCACACCGGTGCCATCGCCTCTGCCCAGACTGCGGAATATTACGGACTGCAAGTGCTGGAGCGCCACATCAATCAAAGCGACGGGAATGTCACGCGCTTCGGCGTGTTCTCCCGTGTTGCCAACCGACAGGCCACCTCCGGCAGCGACGGAGAGGTCAACTCCATTCTGCTCTTTCACGTCAAGGATGAAGCGGGAGCGCTGGCAAAAGCCGTCAATATCATCGGTCTGTTCGGCTACAACATGCGCGTGCTGCGTTCGCGTCCGATGAAGCAGGGCGTGTGGCAAAACTATTTTTACATCGAGCTGCAGGGCGACATCAACAGCGAAACCGGCAAGCAGATGTGTATGCAACTGGCAAACTGCTGTGACGGCATGCGCATTGGCGGCACCTACAAGCGCGACGTGAAAGGAGAAATCAAATGAAAACGATCCCCGTTTCCCTGCGGGAAAACAGCTATGACATTCATTTGGAGCGCGGCCTTCTTTCCAAGGCAGGCGCGCTGTGCAACCTTAACCGCCGCGCGCTGATCGTCACCGACGACGGCGTTCCGGCGCAGTATGCCGCGGCAATCGCGGCACAGTGCGCAGCACCGCACACGGTAACGCTGCCAGCAGGCGAGGCTTCAAAATCCCTTGCCAATCTGGAGCGGCTCTGCGGAGCGATGCTGGATGCAGAATTTGACCGAAAAGACTGCGTGGTGGCAGTGGGCGGGGGTGTTGTCGGAGATCTTGCGGGATTTTCCGCGGCGGTCTATATGCGCGGCATTGATTTTTACAACATTCCTACAACACTGCTCTCGCAGGTAGACTCTTCCATCGGCGGAAAAACTGCCGTGGATTTTCACGGTGTGAAAAATATTTTGGGCGCCTTTCACCAGCCCAAGGCGGTTCTCATCGACCCGGACACTCTGTCCACCCTGCCGCCGCGGCACTTTGCCAACGGCATGGCAGAAGCCATCAAAATGGCGCTGACGCTGGACGGCACTTTTTTTGAAACGCTGGAAACCTATGCGCCGGCAGACTTTCCTGCCAATATCGAAACGATCATCGAGCATGCGCTGCTGACCAAGAAAAAGGTCGTTGAAGCGGATGAAAAGGAAAACGGTCTGCGCCGGGTGCTGAATTTCGGTCATACCATCGGACACGGTCTGGAGAGCGCCGCCGGTCTGGAGGAATTGCTCCACGGCGAGTGCGTCGCGCTGGGGATGCTCCCCATGTGCGCGCCGGCGGTGAGAAAGCGCCTGTGCAAGGTGCTGCAAAACGCATCTCTTCCCACTGCCGCCGCCTGTGATCCCGCGGCGGTCTGCCGCGCGATGATACACGACAAAAAACGTACCGGCACAACGATTCACACCGTGCGGTGCGACGCGGTCGGCACGTTTGAAATGGAAGAAACCACGGCAGAACAGCTGCAGCAAAAAATCACGGAGGTCTATGTATGAAAAACGCATTCGGAACAAGCGTCAGCATTACGCTCTTCGGTGAAAGCCACGGGAGCGGCATCGGTGCAGTACTGGACGGATTGGCGCCCGGAATCCCCGTGCGTGACGATTATATCCTGCATATGCTCGAGCAACGTGCCCCCCGCGGCAACATTTCCACGCATCGGCAGGAAAGCGACCGCTACCGCATCGTCAGCGGTGTGTATAACGGAAAAACCACCGGCACGCCGATCACCATCTATATTCCTAATGCCGACACCCATTCCAAGGATTATGACGCGCTGCAGTTCTGCCCGCGTCCGGGACATGCGGACTATACCGCCTTTTGCAAATATCACGGTTTTCAGGATGCGCGCGGCGGCGGACATTTCAGCGGGCGCGTGACCGCAGCACTGGTCGCGGCGGGTTCGATCTGCCAGAGCGCACTGTATGAAAAAGGCATCCGCATCGGCACACACATCAAGCGCTGCGCCAAAATCGACGACCGAGATTTCTCCGATTATGCCAAGGACATTACCCTGCTCAACAACCTTGCTTTCCCGGTTCTGGATGAAAATGCAGGAAAACAAATGCAGCAGGCAATTCTCGATACACGCGGGGATTGCAACAGTGTGGGCGGCATATTGGAAACCGTTGTTGTCGGCTTCCCGGCAGGGGTGGGCGAGCCATGGTTTGACACGGCGGAAAGCGTGCTTTCCCATATTTTGTTCAGCATTCCCGCGGTGAAAGGCGTGCAGTTCGGCGACGGCTTTGCACTGGCAGACATGACAGGCAGCGCGTCCAACGACCCCTTCCGCATCGATGAAAACGGCAATATCATCACCGCCACCAACCGCAACGGCGGCATCAACGGCGGCATCACCAACGGCATGCCCCTGCGCTTTTCCTGTGCAATCAAACCGACCCCGTCCATCTCGCGCACACAGGACACGGTGGATTTGAAGCAAATGGAAAACACGCAGATCACCATTCACGGCAGGCACGATCCCGCCGTGGTGCACCGGGCGCGCGCCGTCGTGGACGCATCGGTTTCCATCGCGCTGTGCGATATGCTGGCGCTTCGCTTCGGCACCGATTATCTGATGCCGGACAGCCAGCCCGAAAAAGAATAACAAAGAGGCGGAATCTGCAATGAGCAATCAGAAATACGGCTGCATCGGCAAAACCCTGCAGCACAGCTTTTCCCGCGTGATTCACACAGCGCTGCTTCCTCAGTATTCCTATGAGCTGTGGGAGCTGCCCGACCGGGCGGCGTTCACCGAATTTATGACACGGCGCGACTTTGTCGGAACCAATGTCACCATCCCCTACAAGCAGGATGTGATACCCTATTTATCCGAGCTTTCCCCCGCGGCGCAACGTATCGGCGCGGTCAACACAATTGTGAACCGCAGCGGCACACTTTCGGGGTACAACACCGATCATTTCGGGCTTTCCGCACTGATCCGCAAGCTCGGTCTGGATCTGACCGGCAAAAAGGTGCTCATCTGCGGCACCGGCGGCACCTCTAAAACTGCTGTCTGTGTAGCAAAGGACATGGGCGCCCAGACGGTTCTGCGTCTCAGCCGCAGCACTCAAGACGACGTGGCGGGCGTGATCACCTATGAAACCGCCCTGCAAGCGCATACAGACGCGCAGATCATCATCAACACCACGCCCGTCGGCATGTATCCCCATCACACCGGGATGCCGATTGATCCCGCGTGTTTCCCACGCCTGTGCGGCGTGGTAGACGCAGTATACAACCCGCTGCGCACCGAATTTGTTCAGCAAGCGGCAAAAAAGGGAGTTCTGGCGGAAGGCGGACTGTATATGCTGGTTGCACAGGGTGTGCGCGCCGCAGAGTTGTTTCACGACCGATCCTTTGGTGAGCAGGAAATACAGCGCATTTTCCGCACGGTGGAAAAGCAAAAAGAAAACATCGTGCTGATCGGCATGCCTGGCGCAGGAAAAACCACCATCGGCAAGCTGCTCGCACAGAAGCTCAACCGCCCCTTTGTTGACACAGACGATCTGATCACCGCGCAGATCGGCTGCACGATTGCCTCGTATTTCTCCGAAAAAGGCGAGGCAGCATTCCGGCGTATTGAGCACGATATCATCCGCGACGCCGTCGCGCCTCTGACAGGCGCTGTCATTGCGACGGGCGGCGGCGCGGTGCTGGATCCCGAAAATGTCGATAACTTAAAGCAAAACGGACGCCTGTTCTTTCTGGATCGCTCCCCGGAGCGCATCGTTCCCACCGCGTCCCGCCCGTTATCCTCGGATGCACAGGCGCTGCGGCAGCGGTATGAAGAGCGCTATCCGATCTATCAGCAATGTGCCGACCGACAAATCACCGTGGAGGACGACCCGGCGGTGCCTGCAGCACAGATTGAGGAGTATTACCGATGAAACAGAAGAAAATCATGGTCATCAACGGCCCGAACCTGAACATGCTCGGCATTCGCGAGCCGGCGCACTACGGCACGCAAACCCTGCCGCAGCTGACAGACATGATCCGCTTGCACTGTCAAACCCGCGGAGTCGGCGTCTCCTTTTTCCAGTCCAACCATGAGGGCGCACTGGTTGACGCCATCCAGTCCTGCTACGGCACCTGTGACGGCATTGTGATCAATCCCGGCGCGTATACCCACACCAGCATTGCGCTGCTCGACGCGCTCAAGGCGGTCAGCCTGCCCACAGTCGAGGTGCACATCTCCGATGTTGCCGCGCGGGAGGCGTTTCGCCAGATCAGCTATTTGCGTGCCGCGTGCGTCAAAACCATCAGCGGACATGGAACTACGGGCTATCTGGAAGCGATTGACTATCTGCTGGACGGTGTGCTTACGGAGGAAACGGTATGAACGTCACCATCCATCCCGGAACGCCAAAGGGCGTCTTTGTCGCGCCCCCTTCCAAAAGTGTCGCGCACCGGCTGCTGATCTGTGCCGCGCTGGCTCCCGGCACAAGCGAGATTTCCAATGTCGCGCCGTGTGAGGATATTTTAGCGACGATCGACTGTCTGCGCATCCTGGGCGCGGACATCCGCGCGGATTGGGAAAGCGGAAAGGTCACCGTCACCGGCGCACATCCCGCGCAGCGCACGGCAGAGGCTCTGCCCTGTCGGGAGAGCGGCAGCACCCTGCGTTTTTTACTGCCGCTGTGTCTGTTTGCTCCCCGTCCCGCTCTGCTGTGCGGCAGTGAGCGGCTGCTGCAGCGCCCGCTGACGGTATACGAGCAATTGGGACAGACGCACGGTTTTTCCGTCCGGCACACGCCGGAGGGCATCCGGGTTGAGGGCTCACTGCGCGGCGGCGTCTATACCATGCGGGGCGATGTGTCCAGTCAGTTCATCACGGGACTGCTGACAGCGCTTCCGCTGTGCGAGGCTGACAGCGAAATCCGTCTGCTCCCACCGGTGGAAAGCCGCTCCTATATCGCGCTCACGCTGCACGCCCTTTCCGCCTTCGGCGTCAAAGCGTTTTTCCGGGATGAAAACACCATCACCGTACCGGGCAATCAGGTCTATCGTCCCGGTGTGCACGCGGTTGAGGGAGATTATTCCGGCGCCGCGTTCTTCTTCGGAATGAACACGATGGGCGCAAGCATTCAGATACAGGGTCTGCAAGCAGACAGCTGTCAGGGCGACCGCATCGTGATCGATTATCTGAAAAAGCTCGAACAGGATGCGCCGACGCTGTCCTTGCAGGACTGCCCCGATCTGGCGCCGATCCTTTTCGCCGTGGCAGGCGTCAGAAACGGCGCGGTGTTCACGCAGACAAGAAGGCTTGCCATCAAAGAGAGCGACCGCGGTGAAGCGATGCGGCAGGAGCTTGCAAAATGCGGCATCACCGTTGTATCGGAAGAAAACCGCATCACCGTGTACCCCGCGCAACCGCACCCGCCGTCCGAGCCGATCTGCTCGCACAACGACCACAGAATCGTGATGGCGATTGCTGCCCTGCTCACGCTGACCGGCGGCGAAATCAGGGGCTGCGAGGCCGTGGCGAAAAGTATGCCGGATTTTTTTGAAAAATTGAAAATGTTAGGAATTGTAATGGAAAATGATGACACTGACAAATGATAAAAAAGTGCTGATTGTCGGTTTGGGTATGCTCGGCGCCTCCTATGCCAAGGCACTGAAAAAGCAAGGCTTTTCCGTCACAGCGATCACGCTTGACCCGGATGACATTGATTACGCGCTGGAAAACGGCTTCATCGACGCCGGCTACACGCTGCCGCTGCCGGAGGTGGTCGCACAGGGGGACATTGTAATCTTCGCGCTGTATCCCCGCGTGTTTTTGCAGTGGATCCGCGAAAATCAGCAATATCTCAAGCCCGGCGCGTTTCTCACCGACGTCACCGGCATCAAGACCTGCGTTGTCACGCAGGTGCAGGACATGCTGCGGAACGATGTGGAATTTGTCGCGGCGCACCCCATGGCGGGCAAAGAGGGCAAAGGCATCGTGCAAAGCGACGACGCCATCTTCCATCAGGCAAACTATATCGTAACGCCCACCGACAAAAACACACCGGAGGGAATCGCCCTGTGCGAAGAGCTGGGGCGGCTGCTCGGCTTTGCCCACATCTCGCGTCTCTCTCCCGAAGAGCATGACGAAATCATCGGCTTTGTATCCCAGCTGACACACTGCATCGCCGTCGCGCTGATGACCTGCAACGACCGCCCGCATCTGGAGGATTACACCGGCGACTCATTTCGGGATCTGACCCGGATTGCCCGCATCAACGACTCTCTTTGGAGCGAGCTGTTCGTGATGAACAAGGACGCACTGATCCGGCAAATGGATCTGTTCTCTGCGGAATTTGACCGCTTAAAGCAACTGATCGCCACTGAGAATGTGGATGAAATGCGAAGCATGATGCGCTACGCCACACAGCGCCGCGCACTGTTTGACAAAAAGCCCCTCACCCCGAAAGAAAAGGCATGATGGAGCGGTGCGAAAGCAAGCCCTGTCCGGCACCGCCGGACGGCAAAATGAAAAACGGAATATGAAAGATCTAACGAAAGGATAGGAAAATGAAAATGGAATTTATCAGAAAGCTGCCGATCCCCAAGGAAATCAAGGAACAGTTTCCCTTATCGGAAAAAGCCGCGCGCGTCAAGGCGGCGCGGGACGAGGAGATGAAAAAGATCTTCACCGGAGAAAGCGACAAATTTATCCTGATTATCGGTCCGTGCTCTGCCGACCGCGAGGACGCGGTGCTGGACTATGTGGGGCGTCTGGCGGAGGTGCAGGAGAAGGTCAAGGACAAAATCTTCATCATTCCCCGCATCTACACGGGCAAGCCCCGCACCACGGGCGACGGCTACAAGGGTCTGATGCATCAGCCGGATCCCACTGCAAAGCCGGACATGCTGCGCGGTATCATCGCCATGCGCCAGCTGCATTTGCAGGCATTGGAGCAGACCGGGCTCGGCTGCGCCGATGAGATGCTCTACCCTGAGAATCAAAGATATCTCTCTGATATTCTCTCCTATGTCGCCGTCGGTGCACGCTCTGTGGAAAACCAGGAGCACCGGTTGGTCTCCTCCGGCATGGATATCCCCGTCGGCATGAAAAACCCGACCAGCGGCGATATTTCCGTCATGATGAATTCCATAACGGCCGCGCAGCACGCGCACACCTTCCTGTTCCGCGGCTGGGAGGTGCAAAGCAAGGGGAATCCTTACGCGCATGCCATTCTCCGCGGCTATGTCAACAAGCACGGTCAGGCGCAGCCGAACTATCATTATGAAGATCTGCAATTTCTGGCAGATACCTACGCTGCGCACAGCGATCTTGCCAACCCGGCGGTCATCGTCGATACCAACCACTCCAACTCCGGAAAGAAATATATGGAGCAGATCCGTATTGCCAAAGAAGTGCTGCACAGCATGCGCCACAGCACGGATATCCGCAAGCTGGTCAAGGGACTGATGATCGAAAGCTATATCGAGGGAGGCACGCAGAAGATCGGCGAGTGCATCTACGGCAAATCCATCACCGACCCCTGCCTTGGCTGGGATGATACCGAGCGGCTGATCTACGACATTGCCGAAGCGCTCTGACGCGCGGATGCATCCGTAAAAAAGCACAATATTTTTCCAAAACTTTGTCTAAAATGCCCATGGTTTTTCTTGCCAAAAAATGGTATACTATAGTTGATAAATGATGGCAGAAAAACTGACGGAAGTGTACAGGCAGACGGAGGAAAAGCATGATGTTTGAGATCGGCGCCGTCCTGAAATACGGGGCGAGCGGCATTTACCGACTGACAGAAATCAAACAGATGGAAATGGCAGGACAAAAGCAGGACTATCTGGTGCTGCAATCTGTCAGCTGCACATCAACGGTTGCATACATCCCCGCCAAAAACGCCGCACTCACGGCAAAGCTCTACCCCCTTCTGTCCCAACAGGAGGCAAATGCGCTGGTGGAACAGATTCCGTCGATGGAGACCTTCTGGATCAATGCAGACAAGGAACGCGCCGACCGTTTCAAGCAGGTTTTAGAGGGGGAGGACCGGGGGCAAATCGCCGCTATGATCCGCTCTCTGCGCTGCCGCAGAGCCGCGCTGAGCCAAAGAAACAAAAAGCTGCGCAGCGCGGATGAATCCATCATGAACCGTGCGGAGAAGCTCCTCTTTGACGAGCTTTCCCTGTCTATCTCGATCACGCCGAATTCCTTTTACGCGCTGTTTCACACAGAAGAATAATCAAATAATCGCAGGCTGCTGCACCGAGACGGGTCAGCAGCCTGCTTTGTTTCATAACGTTATTGATACAGCAAAAAGCGTCCGATCGCTTTGATCGGACGCTTTTTTGGTGTACTTATGAACCGCTCTTGTTGGCAATGGCCTTGGCGCGATTGATCACCTTCAGACGCGTGGGCGTGTCCAGAATCTTTTTGCGCAGGCGAATGGATTTCGGCGTTACCTCAATCAGCTCGTCATCCGCGATAAACTCGATGGCCTCCTCCAGACTCATCACCTTGGGCGTTACCAGACGCAGCGCCTCATCCGCCCCGGCGGAACGGATTGCCGTGAGTTGCTTTTTTTTGCAGACGTTCACGCAGATTTCTTCCATCTTGGGACATTCTCCGACGATCATGCCTTCATAAACGGGGCACTGATTGGAGATGAACATCGTCCCGCGATCCTGTGCGTTGAACACGCCATAGGAGGTGGATTCTCCCGTCTCCGACGCCACCAGCGAGCCGGTAAAGCGGCGGATGATCTCTCCCTTGTAGGGCTGATAAGAATCAAAGACGGAGTTGATAATACCCTCCCCCTTGGTGTCGGTCAAAAACTCGGAACGGTATCCGAACAGACAGCGCGTGGGAATGGAATATTCGATGTGCATCCGGCTGCCGTGCGGCTCCATGGTGATCAGTTCACCCTTGCGCGCGCCGAGCTTTTCCATCACCGATCCCATGGATTCCTCCGGCACGTCAATATACACCCGCTCAACCGGCTCCATCGACTGCCCGTCAATTTCTTTCATGATGACATGCGGTGTGCTGACCGCCAGCTCATAGCCTTCGCGCCGCATGGTTTCGATCAGAATCGACAGATGCATTTCGCCTCTGCCGCACACGCGGAAGCAATCGGTGGTCTCGCCGTCCTCCACCCGCAGCGAAACATCCTTGAGCAGCTCCTTGTACAAGCGGTCACGCAGCTGACGGGAGGTCACATATTTTCCCTCTCTGCCTGCAAAGGGAGAATCGTTGACGGAAAAGGTCATTTCCAGCGTCGGCTCGCTCACCTTGACAAAGGTCAGCGGCTCCACCGTGTCGGGAGCAGTCAGCGTATCGCCGATGGTAATATCCTCCACGCCGGACAGACACACAATGTCGCCCACCGTCGCTTCGCTCACGTCCACGCGCTTGAGTCCGTCGATCTGCATCAGCTTCTGCACGCGGCTCTTCCGCGACTTTTCCGGCGCATGGTAATTGCAGATCGCCACCTCTTCGTTGACATGCAAGCTGCCCCGCTCAATCCGCCCGATGGCGATTCTGCCCACATAATCGTTATAGTCGATCGAAGAAACCAGCATCTGCAACGGGCCGTTTTCGTCTCCCTGCGGCGCCGGAATATACTTCAAAATGGTCTCAAACAGCGGAACCAGATTTTCGCCTGCTTCGTAAGGAGAATAAGACGCCGTGCCCGCTCTGCCGCTGCACCAGATCATCGGGCTGTCCAGCTGTTCGTCCGAGGCATCCAGATCTAAAAGCAGCTCCAATATTTCATCCCCGACCTCATCCAGACGGGCATCCGGCTTGTCAATCTTGTTCACCACAGCAATCACAGGAAGATTCAAATCCAGCGCGCGCTGTGTGACAAAACGCGTCTGCGGCATAGGTCCCTCCGCCGCGTCAACCAAAAGCACCACACCGTTTACCATTTTCAGAATACGC
>DBGFNI010000192.1:0-19310 GCA_048527645.1 Eubacteriales bacterium
GTGTAAAAAGCCGAAGAAATCTGTGTAAAGAAAAGCGCCTCATTGTGTGACGGAAAAAGCCGTACACAGAGGCGCGGAACATCTATTCTTTCTGCACAAAGATCACGGTGAGCGTGTCGCCGCTGACGGTGAAGCGCACATGATACGCGCCGTAATACATGCCGTATATTCTGCCCGGATCGTTTTGATAATGCGGGCGGGGATCCTGCTCCAAGACAGAAATCAGCTCGCGGCGCAGTGCCTGTGGCAGCGTTTCTCTGCATTCCTCGGCAAACACGACATGAAGAAAATCCTTTTGCACCCGGTCGGCAAACCCGCCGACGGCGTCGGGGTGGCAGTCGGTAAAAGCGAGATAGGGCTTGATGTCATAGATCGGCGTGCCGTCCAGCATATCCGCCCCACTGACAAGCAGCACAGGGGCGTGCGGGCAGGACAGGTCGATTTTTTCCAGCCTGACCGAGGAGAGCCCCATGTGATTGGGGCGGAAGGGGGAACGGGTGGCAAAGACGCCGACGCGGCGATTGCCGCCGAGCCTGGGCGGACGCACCGTGGGCGTCCAAGCCTTTTCTGCGCATGCGGAAAACTGCCACAGCAGCCACAAATGTGAAAATTCCTCCAGCCCCCGGACAGCCTCGCACCGTCGGTACTCGGGGGTGAAAACGATGCGTGCGATGCCGGATGAAAGGCCGCTTTGGCGCGGAATACCGAATTTTTCCGGAAAGGCGGTGTGAATATGGGCAACCGGGACAACCGTCATGCTGCCGTCCGCCGTTCGTTTGCTGCGTGCCATGCGATTATTGCGGCAGCTCGCGGTCGAAGATCATGCGGTCGGCTTCTGTGATTTTGCGGATGGGCTTGCAGGGATTTCCCACCGCGAGATATCCGGCGGGAATGTCCCGCACCACAACGCTGCCGCATCCGATCACCGCGCCGTCGCCGATGGTGACGCCGCCCGCGATCGTCACGCCAGCGGCAATCCACACATCGCTGCCGATGGTGACCGGCTTTGCATATTCCAGATTATAGATCGTTCCGTCTTCCTTGAAATGGATGCGCCGCTCTTCTTTGAGCAGCGGGTGGATGGCGGTGGCGATGGTCACGCAGGGACCGATCAGGACATCGTTGCCGATGGTGACGGGCGCGTTGTCCAGAATGGTGAGATTGAAGTTGGAATAAAAATTCTCACCCAGCGTGATATTCGCGCCGAAATCCAGGCGAATGTCCGGCTCCATCCAGTAGTGCTCGCCGTGGGCGCCCAGCAGCTGATCCAGAATTTCGCGCCGCTTCTCCTCCTCCGCCTCATCGGTTCGGTTGTATTCGTTGCAAAGCTGATGGGAGCGCTTGCGCTCCGCGGGCATATCCGACCCGGACACATCGAAAATCATGCCGGCAACCATTTTTTCTCGTTCTGTCATAGCTGTTCTCCGTTTCCGCTGTAATACAGCGCCGGGGTGTTCTTTTCTTTCCCCCGTATTCTATCTGTATTTTATCATAAAGTGTCACGAAATGCAACGGCGAAACGCGCTTTTTTGTCAAACTTCTGTGCTGCCCGGGACGGACGGACGGCGTTTTGATTCTGTTTACGAAAAATTCATGCAATATGCCTGTAAAGAGTAACCTGAAATTGTATAATGAGTTTATAAAACGCAATTATTCTCGGATAGATTTATTCAAAATGCACAATTACCGTGAAAGGTATTTGTGCATCCTGTGATGAAACCGGGAAATCTCAAATCAAAAGGAGTGTTGTATATGAGGCATGTATGTCGGCGCCGCGGCGTGCGGGCTGTGTTTTCTGCGGGATTGCTGCTTTGTCTGCTGCTGCAATCGGTTCTGCCGGCGCTTGGCGCGCAGAGTGTGTTTTCCGATGTGCAGAGCGGCAGTTGGTATTATGATGCGGTGCAGTACAGCGCCGGGGCGGGATGGTTTGCCGGTACGGGAGCGCATACCTTTTCGCCGGACAGTACGCTGACGCGGGAAATGTATGTCACGGTGCTGTATCGCTACGCCGATTCCGGCGCGGCTTTGACCGCGGCGGCGGGGGAGCTGCATCCGTTTGGCGACGTTGCCGCCGGCAGCTGGTATGAGCCGGCGGTGCAATGGGCATATGACAACGGAATCGTGTTCGGCGTTTCCCCGGATACCTTCGGCGTGGGGCAGGCGGTCAGCCGGGAAGCGGTGTGCGCGATGACGGTGCGCTTTTTGGAAAAGTGCTATGCGCACCCGCTTGTGACACAGGAACCGACGATTCGGTATGTAGATGTGTGGGACATTTCGGAATACGCGCGGCAGGATGTGGAAAAGGCGCGTCAGTACGGCATCATGAGCGGCTGCGGCGCAAACACCTTTCTTCCCCGCGCACAGATGACACGTGCGCAGGCGGCGCAGCTTTTATACAATCTTTCCGCGGCAAAGTTTGACTTTGAGGCGCTGCATCAGTGGGAGGAGCAAACGGAATATGCGCCTGCCACCGGGGGCATCCGATATGATACACTGGAGCGTTGCTGTGTGTGCGGCGCCGTACGCAACCGAACCGCGCACAACGGCAGGCTGCCTGTGCTGGAGCTGACGGGGGACGTTTCCGGCATTTCCAAGGAGAATGAGGTGACTTTGCAGGCAAGCTATCTGGCGGCGGATCAGACGTTTTCCTCCGTATGCACGCTCAAATGGCAGGGCGCTTCCTCCCTGGCATATGAAAAAAAGAATTTCAACATCAAGTTTTATCAGGACGAAACACTGGCAAAGAAGAATAAGCTGGATGTCGGCTGGGGGAAAGAAAACAAATACACGCTCAAGGCGAATTATATCGACTATACGCAGTCGCACAACATCGTCAGCGCAAAGCTCTGGGGCGACATTGTGAAAACCCGCGCCTCCCAGCCGCAGCCGCTTGTCAATATGGTCAACGGCGGCGCGATCGACGGTTTTCCCGTTATGCTGTATATCAACAATGCGTATCAGGGACTGTATACCTTTAATATCCCCAAGGACAAGTGGTCAATGGAGGATGACGCGCATCCTGTCAAGGCGCTGGTATCGACCAACGACTGGTCGGACACCTGCAATTTCCGCGCGCAGGCACAGCCGGACGCGGAAAGTTGGGAAATCGAAGAAAACGAGATGGAGAGCGATGAGGCGGTTTTTGACAGCATCAATCAGCTGATTCGGTTTGTCCGCGAACACAGCGGGGAAGACTTCCGATCGGGGATCGGTACTTATCTGGATGTGGAGTCCTATATCGATTACATGTGCTTTACCATGGCGGGCACCATGCGGGACAATGTGGCGAAAAACTGTATGTTCGTCACCTATGACGGTGTGAAATGGTATCTGACGGTGTATGATCTGGACAGCTCCTGGGGGCTGTATTGGGACGGCACGCAATACTATTCCGCACAGATGCTTGTGCCGTATATCAGCGGCGGCAGCATTCGGGTGAACGAAGTGCAGAATCTGCTCTGGGAGCGGATGTTCGCCTGCTATGCGCCTGAGATCCGCGCCCGCTATTTCGCGCTGCGCGGCAGCGTGCTGAGCGATGAGGCGATCTTAAAAAAATTTGACGATTTCAACGCGATGATCCCTGCGGAACTGATCGAGGCGGAAAAGATGCTCTATCCCAATATGCCGGGCTTTTCCGTCAATACGGACGCCGCCATGCGCGATTATCTGGCGCAGCACATGAGCGCGCTGGATCGCGCGATCGGAATGTTCCCGGAAAACTGAAAGGAGGATATACTGACGGATGAAAAGGATTCGCTTAAAGCGCATATGCGCTTTGACGCTGTCTGCGGCGCTGCTTTTCTGCGCACTCGGTGTGCTCAGTACGGGTGCGGCGACAGACGGCGTGCTGGAATACACGGTGAATAACGGATGCGCGACCGTGACTCGGTGCAACGCCGCAACGGCGTCATATACATTGCCGGATTCGGTGGGCGGCTATCCGCTGACCGGGCTTGCAGCGGGCTTTATCGCGCAGAACAGCGCGGTTCAGTCCCTGACCGTCCCCGCGTCGGTGAAAGCAGTTCCCGCGCAGTGCTTCCGCGGTCACTGCCCGGAGGAAATTGTTTTTGCGGGAACGGAAAATATCAATTTTGCTAATCAGGCGTTCTATTTGGCCAACGGACTGAAACGGGTCGTCCTGCCGGAACAGCAGCAGGCGCTGAGCACGCAGATGTTCCGCTCCTCCACGGTTGCCGAGGTTGTGATGCCGGACACGCTGAAAACGATCTCAGACGAGGCATTTTATGACTGCAAGAGCCTCGCGGCGATAACGCTGCCCGAACAATTGGAAAGCATCGGCGCACGCGCGTTTTACGCCGCGACCAATCTCTCCAATCATATTGTCATACCGCAGACGGTGCAATATATCGGAAGCCAGGCGTTTTATTATTGCATTGCGCTTTCGGAAATGACGGTTTTGTCCGTCTCCTGCGAAATTGCCGATTCTGCATTTGACCGCTGCACGCTGAAAATGTACGGCTGTAAAAACGCGACCCTGATCGCGCACTGTGCGGCGCGCGACAATTTGCAGTTTGTCTGCCGCACCGATGAGGATCATGACTATCCCGATGAGTATACCTTGGCAGTCGAGCCGACGGCGTATCGCTACGGCCTGGCGATCTGCGCCTGCAAAAACTGCGGGAAAACCTTCAGCCGCGTTTTGGATAAGCTGACGCCGCAGGATCCCGCACCGCAGGATCCCACGCCGCCGGTTGACCCACCCCCGGCAAAACCGTGGGATTCGTATGTCAGCGGAGAAGACTGGGAAAACCGATTTGACGATGTCGCCGAGGACGCATGGTATCGCAGTGCGGTCGGCTTTGCCGCGGCAAATGAACTGTTCGGCGGCACAGAAGAAACGCTGTTTTCGCCGGATATGGCCATGAGCCGCGCGATGCTGGTCACGGTATTGTGGCGCATGGCGGGGTCGCCCGCGGCGCAGGGGGAAAACCGCTTTGCGGATGTTGCCGCGGAGAGTTATTATGCGCCCGCTGTCTTGTGGGCGCGGGAAAACGGGATTGTCAGCGGAGTGACGGAGAAGCTGTTTGCGCCGGATCGCCCGGTAGACCGGGAGCAGGCTGCCACGCTGCTGTTCCGTTACGGCACGGTTTGCTGCATGAATGTGGATGCGCGCGAAACGCTGGACGGCTTTTCTGACAGCGCATCGGTCTCTCCCTATGCACAGCGCCCGCTGCAATGGGCGGTCGGCGCAGGTGTGATGGAGGGGATTGACGGCGCGCTCTCGCCCAAAACCGCTCTGTCCCGCGCGCAGGCGGCGATGCTGCTGATGCGCCTGTGGACGCAGGTAATCCGGGCGCCCGAGGGCGTGTAGTCGCGTAGCCGGCGCGTTTTGTGCACCGCGCAGTGTTTGCGGCGGCGCGCACCCCACGCATCGGGCTTTCAAAAAAGGAACGAAATGCAAAGAAGCGCATCCCGTGCTGTGAAAAGCACAGGATGCGCTCTGTTGTTTGAATCTGTTTTCGGTTCATGCCGTTACACACACTTTGGGTGTGATGCATCTGCGTGAAACAACTGTTCTGCCCGCTTGCATGAAAACGGCGCAGGGTAAGCGGCGGATTACAGCTGTGTTTTGCGACGGATGAGCAGCAGGACGGTCAGCGCGGACGCGGAAAGAATCAGCAGCGCCGTATAGACCGCGGTGTGGCTCTCATCTCCCGTCTGAGGGCTGTTTTTGATCGGCCAAAAGGCTCCGCAGCCGGCAAAATCGTCCGTTCCGTCGCCGCCGGTGTAATTGCTGTCGCTGTCGGTCTGATTGAGGTGATAATACGGATCAACGGTGTTGCAGTATTCGCAAACGCCATTGACATAGTGGTGCATGTACCCGCCGTAATGCCAGCCGTATGCAGTGATCTTGCCGCAGACGGTGCAGACGGTATCTCCGCTGTAGGAAAATTCGGGACAGATACCGGTTTTTTCATTGACAACCTTGGTCTGGGGGTGGGGACAATTTTCCTTTGAAATCATGCATCGCGTGGTATAAGCATCCGAGATGGTTTGCTCATCTTGCGAGAAAAAGCGGACCAAAGCCTGGTCGGTGGAGCACAGCCGCATCGTTTCCTCGGCGGTTGCCAACGGCGCGTACACGTCTGACACAGCAAGGCTGCTGTTTGTCGCAACGGTATACAGCTTGTTCAAATCCAATTCCTCCGTGCCGATGCGCAGATACAGAATCCGGCTGCCCGGCTCCTTGCTCAGATCGTAGATGAATTGGATGCCGTCCCACTGAAGATGGTAGTCGGCGGAAGCGGGCCATACAGTGCCGGAAAGATAACGATCGTATAATGCAATATTCTGCCGCTGAATTTCAAGCGAGGTTTCCAGAATATCCAGCAGCTCGGCGCCGGTGATTTGCTTGGTCACCACATCGTGACCGTAGGGGCTGAGATCGAGAATATCACCCCATGTGACGGGGCCACTTCGGATATATGTTTTACTGAAATTGCCGACATTTTCAAAAGCGATGTCCGCGCCGGACACCAGCCGATAGGCACTTGCCGCGATTCTGCCCGCATCGAACTCGTTCATATATAAGGCGTATTTGCCGGGATAACTGCGCTCCGGCTTTTGCCCGATCACGGCGCGCCGCTCTTCTTCCAGCTTCGCCTCGATATACTCCGACTGTGCGGCGATGGCTCCGTCCATTTCGTATTCCTGCTTTGCCTCCTCAGGCAGAAACACCTCGCGCGTCAGCGTGAACGCGGTCAGATCGCCGTTTTCATCCAGCGTGCAGCGGACTTTGATCAGATCGGCGGTGAGCAGCTTGCTGCCGCTTTCGATCACGTATGCCGTTTCGCCGCCGGGGGTGACAACCGTTGTGCTCAGATCGGTATGCGCGTGGCCGCTCAGCCATAGGTTCACGCCGTCCACCTGTGCGGCAAGCTGTTGCGCATCCGCGGCATGGGACAGGGCGATAACCGCATCACACCCCTGCGCCCGCAGCGCGGCGGCAGCGGCGTTTGCATAAACTACCGGGTCGGTGAAGGTCACCCCTGCTGTCTGATCGGGCAACCGTGTGCGGAAAAGATCGGGGTCTGTCACGCCGAATACACCGATTTTCAGGGTCTGACCGTTTTTTTCGGTTTGTTTGATATAATATTCGTTTTCAAAATAACGCGCTCCGCCTTCCGTAACGGCGTTTCCGCAGAGCATTTGAATATCTGCCGTCCCGCACAGCGCGGTGAGCCTGTCTTTGCCGTAGCGCCAGTCATCCTCGCCCGCGGTCATCACATCGTAGCCGAGCAGCTTGACCATCTGCGCGATATACTCGCCCTCGGAAAACGTAGCGGCGGGCAGACCGTAAAACAAATCGCCGGAGTCGGTGAACAGATGCATATCCGCGTCCTTCTTCCAGTCTTCCCAAACAGACTTGAGATATGCCGCACTGCTGCCGCCGTATGATTCTGCGATTTGCGCATGAATGTCGCCGGTGTGTGCGATCTTGAGAATAAACTCTTCCGCTCCGCCTTCGGCAAGAGCGGGGAGGGGAACGGCGCATTGCGCGAGCAGCAACAAAAGGGTGAGAAGCGACGCTGCCGCTGCGTGCATTTTTTGACGGATAGTCGGATGCTGTTTTTTCATTTTATCACCTCATGAACCATTTTCGTTTTTGTTTGGACGGAAGAATCGTATCAAGGGCGTTTGCCGCTTTGGCGGCGGGAAAAATGTGTTAAAAAAACGACCGGAAGCCGATGCTGACTTCCGGTGTGGGGTCCGATGCTTCAACCGCTTCCGGCGCGTGCATAGCTGTTGTAAAAGGTATTCGGTTTGCGGCGCGCTGCTTTTTATGACGCGTCTGCTTTTGCACTGAGCACGCGACCCAAAAAATCCTTGGTGCGCTGCTCATGCGGATGGGAAAAAATATCGTCCGGGGTACCCTGCTCGACAATCACGCCGTCACTCATAAACACCACACGGTTTGCCACATCGCGCGCAAACCCCATTTCGTGCGTGACGACGATCATGGTCATGCCGTCGTTGGCAAGCTCACGCATAACCTGCAGCACCTCGCCGACCATTTCCGGGTCGAGCGCCGAGGTCGGCTCGTCAAAGAGCATGATGTCGGGATTCATGGCCAGCGCGCGGGCAATGGCTACCCGCTGCTGCTGCCCGCCGGACAGCTGATGGGGATACGCGTCCGCTTTGTCTGCCAGACCCACGCGGGTGAGCAGCTGCATGGCTTTGTCCTTTGCCTGTGCCTTGGACATTTTTTTCAGTTCCACCGGCGCAAACATGATGTTGCCCAAAACCGTTTTGTGCGCGAACAGATTGAACTGCTGAAACACCATGCCGATGTTTTCCCGCACGGCGTTGATGTTGAGCTTGGGGTCGGAAATTTCATATCCGTCAACCTCAATGCTTCCCGCGGTGGATCGCTCCAGACGGTTGAGACAGCGGAGCAGGGTGGACTTGCCCGAGCCGGAGGGACCGATCAGACAGACGACCTCGCCCTCGTCGACCTCCAGATCAATGCCGCGAAGCACCTCCAAATCGCCGAAACTTTTGTACAGGCCTGTTACTTTAACTTTTTTTGTCATAATTTAACTTCTTCTCTATGAATTTTGAGATCACCATCAGAATGGAGATGGGAACCAGATAATATACGGCAACCATGATATAGGTCGGGAAAAAATCGTAGGTTTTTCCCACATAGACCTTTGCCTGGTTGACAATTTCACCCAGTCCGATGACCGACAGAATAGAAGAGTCCTTGACGGTGATGATGAACTGGTTTACCAAGGACGGAATGCTGATTTTGAAGGCCTGCGGCAGAACGATTTTTATCATGGTTTTGCCTTTGGACAGTCCCAGGCTGCGCGCCGCTTCGATCTGACCCGTGCTGACGGCGTTGATGCCGCCGCGGAAAATTTCGGACATGTATGCGCCGGCGTTCATGCTGAGCGTGACAAGTCCTGCGGCAAAAGCAGTCATTTTAAAGGAAGGCTCGATCAGCTGGATGAGCTGCGGAAAGGCGAAGAACGCCAAAAATGCCTGCACAATCATCGGCGTGCCGCGGATGCACCAGACATATGCGGCGGCGATAAAGCGGATGACCGGATTTTTTGCCCTGCCCATGAAGCACACCAGCAGGCCGACTGCCAGACCGATCAGAATGGCGAGCACGGATATGCCCACTGTCAGGCGCAGCCCCTCCAACAGCAGGGGCGTGGCGATTTGAAATACTCTTGTAAAACTCAATGTAAACTCACTCTCATCAAAGAGGCGATTCCATCGCGCTTTCCGCGATGGAATCGCCGCGTCATTCTTTTACTTTTTACAAAATTCGGTGCGGATCGGATCAATATCCATATTTCGCCAGGATTTTTTCGTAGGTACCGTTTTCCTTGATGTTCGCCAGACCCTTGTTGAATTTCTCGATCAGCTCCGGATGGGTGTCCTTTTTGACCGCGAAGCCGTAGTAGCCGGGGTTGACCACATCGCCGACAACCTTGAGCTGAACGCCCTCATTCTTGATTGCCCAACCGATCACGGAGAAGTCCTCAAAGCATGCGGCAGCCGTACCGTTGATGACTGCCTGATACATGGTGGGAGAATCCTCAAAATATGTCAGGTCAAAGCCGTATTCCTCTTTGATGCTCTCGGCATAGTCAGTGCTGGTGGTGCCTTTCTTTGCGGCGACAAGCTTGCCCTTCAGATCAGCGGGAGAGGAAAGGGTGCTGTCAGCGGCGACCACCATGACAGAACCGTCTTCAAAATAGCCGTCGGAGAAATCAAAGGTCTTTTTTCTTTCGTCGTTGATGGTCATGCCCGCGATCATTGCGTCAGCCTGACCGGACTGTACCGCGCCCATTGCCGCGTCAAAGCCCTCGTTTTTGACCTCGTATTCGATCCCCTGATCCTTGGCGATCGCATCCAAAATCTCCATGTCTACGCCGATGTAGGATTCGCTCTCCTCATCATAAAACTCAAACGGTGCAAAAGCGTTGTCCGAGTAGATGACATACTTGCTGCTGCCGCAGCTTGCCAGGGAGAGCAGCATTACACATGCCAAAACCAGTGCGAGAATTTTTCCGATTTTTTTCATGATTACGTTCCTCCGTTCGTGTTCCGGTTTTTATTTTTTCGTTTACATTATTATACAAGATTTTCACCGATCTGTCAACAAAAATTTCAATTTTATCGCTGCTTTCTTTTCAATTGCGAAAAAAAGAATACACAGGGGAATTTTGTCATAAAATGAAAGACACGGAAAACGCTTGATTTTGAAAGGAGTGACTGCGTGATGCTGCTGGAGACATTCGGTTACGTTCTGTGGCGGTTTTTATTTTTGTTTCTGAAGGTTTCTCCCTCCGGCTCCTTTCCGCCGCCGCTGGGAAGGGCGGAAGAGCAGGAATTGTTTGTTCGGGCGGGAAACGGCGAGGCGGCGGCGCGGGAAAAACTCATTTGTCATAATCTGCGTCTGGTGGCGCATATTGTGAAGAAGTACTATCCCGCGGCGCCCGATCAGGAGGAGCTGATTTCCATCGGCACGGTGGGACTGATCAAGGCGATCGACACCTATCACCCGGAGAAGGGCGCGCGTTTTGCCACATATGCGGGACGCTGCGTGCAGAATGAAATTCTGATGCACTTCCGCTCTGCAAAAAAGCACAGCGCGGAGGTTTCCATCCATGAAACGATCGAAACCGATAAGGACGGCAACCCCATGACATATATGGATATCATTCGTGTGGAGGACACGATTGTCGAGCAGCTGGACACCAAGCTGCGCACGCAGAGCGCGGCGCGGGCGCTGAATGAGATTCTTTCCCGGCGTGAGCGGCGGATTTTGATCATGCGCTACGGATTGAACGGCAGGCAATGCATGACGCAGAAGGAAACGGCGCAGGCGCTGGGAATTTCGCGCTCCTATGTATCGAGAATTGAAAAAAACGCTCTGGAAAAGGTGCGTGACCGGATGGAAAAGTTCGGCTACGGAGAATAGCGTTTTTTTCGGCAACAGAACAGCGCCGGCGACATCGCCGGCGCTTTGAAAAAACAGTTGTGCGCACGTTTCAGCGCGGTTGGGGGGCAAGGCTTTTATCATCGGCTCTGTGACCGCGGATCGGTGTGCCAGACTCTTTTCAGCGCGTGGGCAATCTTCAACGCGGGAAGCGACAGGAAAAACCAGAAAATCCCGTATTTCGGGCAGATTTGTCCCCACAGGGAGAACGCCTCGTCGGAATAATCCCACACATTCAGACCCAGAATTCCGTTGACCAAAAGCCCGCAGCCCAGCTCCAGCGTCAGCACCAAAAGCGTGCACAGCAGCATGGATACAACCCGCGGCAGCGCACGCGTGGCGCTGCCGATCCATCCCATGCCGACAAGGCAGATGCCGCCCAGCAAGAGCATGGAAAAATGGGTGTATCCGCGGTAGATCATCTCAATCAGCCCGTATAGAATGCCGCCGAAGGCGCCCTCCCACACATAAAATGAGACAGGCTCCTTTTCAATCGGCATAATTTTGGCGTGCGCCTGCTTTTTGATTTGCACCTGTTCCATTCTCTTTGTCCCTCCGGCGTGCGATGTTCTGTTGTCAGTATCAGACAAAACCGAAAAAGATATACAGGGTTTTTACGCACGGCGCCTCTGGCAAATCATACCGGGGGAGGAAGAGAAAGCCGCGTGTCATAATTCGACAAAATTCTTGACAGGCAGGGCGCATGTCAGTATAATAAAGACGAGAGCGCGGAATATGTGAGGATGTTTTGCGCTGCTTTCGTATCAGGATTATTTTTATAACAGGAGGTTTTGAGAAATGTCTGTATGTCCGAAATGCGGTGCGCAAATGGAAGAGGACGCAAAGTTTTGCGCTGCCTGCGGTTATGCAGTACCGGAGGAGACGGTGGCGACGCCTGCGGCGGCATCCGGCGAGACAACAAGCGGGAACAACAGCGGCAATCCGAAGAAGAAACTGCTTGCGGTGGGAATTGCCGCGGTAGCGGTGATTCTTCTGCTGATCATTATTATTTCCGCGGCTGCCGGCAGCGGGGCCAAAAATTACGGCTTGTATGCCAAGGATAATGCGCTGTACTATTCCAAATTAAAAGGAGAGGGCGTGATGATCTCCGACGAGGTCGGCGACTCCACGGTCTATGTCACGGAGGACGGCTCCCGCATCTTCTATTTGCAGGAGGACGGAAAACTGGTGTGGCAAAAGACCAAGGAAGACCAGGAGCCGACCAGGATTTCCGGCAGTGTGGATTTCTTCCGTATCAACCGTGACGGCAGCTATGTGTTGTACTGCAAGGGCTCCTCTTTGTATCGGTATAACGTCAACAAGGACGATGCAGAAAAAATCGGCAAGCTGTACAATTCTTATTCCTTGAAATACACACCGGACTTTGATCAGCTTGTATACATCAACGACGACGGCGAGCTGATTCTGAAAAAAGCGGGGAAGGACGAAATCTGTCTTGCCTCGGATGCGGAAGAGCTGGAGTCTGTCTCCTTTGAAAACAAGACGGTGCATTACACCAAAGGAAACGGTCTGTATCGGCAGAAATTCGGCGATAAGAACGGAGAAAAAATCCTGAAGAACGTCTCGGTGCTCGGCGTTTTGGAGTCCGGCGAGCTGTATTACAGTAAAACGGACAGCGATTCCTCCGACGGCTATGCCACGCTGTACTATTTTGACGGCAAGGACAGCTTTGAACTGACGGATGAATTTGATGTGGACGATTATTCGGCATACGTGCTTGCATCGGAGCAGGCGGTGATTGCCTTCCATGCGGGGGATGACAGAGAGCTGTATGTCGCCGTGAAGGACAACGAACCTGTCGAAATTGATCTGGATGATGTGAACGACTACCGCTTCAACGCATCGGGCGACACGCTGTATGTGCTGGCAGACTACGACTATGACGACCAGGAGGGCGCGCTGTATGAGGTCGGCGTCACGGGCAAGGGCGCGAAGGAGCCGCGCGAAACGGCGCAGGATGTGATGTCCTTGAGCTATTTGCATGCCGACGATCAGCTCCTGTATGTTGACAGCGACGCCACGCTGTGTATGGGAGATCAGAAGTTGGTGAAGGACTATGACTCCATCGTGGACTTCGGTCAGGAAGACGTCTACTTGGTCAGTGCAGACAGCGACGGCGAATCCTACACGCTGTACCTGATTGCAAACGGCAAGGCGAAGAAGATTTCCGACGACGCTTTCAGCGCATGCTTGACGCCGAAGGGCGATGTGCTGTATCTCGCGGATTACGATGACGGCGAGGGCGAGCTGCGCCTGAGCAAGGGAAGCGAGAAATATAAGGTTTTGGACAAAGATGTGCAGATGCTGCTGTCTCCCTCCACGGTGACGGAGGACGGCTATCTGTATTAAGCCGTCGGCGGCTTTGTCCCGCAACCATAAATACAACAACCCCGCAGACCCGGATTTTCCGGGGCTGCGGGGTTGTTTTGTTCGGTGGATATTCCCGCACGCGAAACGCGCGCGTTCAGATTTGTTCGCCGAAGAGCAGCAGCGCCTGCCGCGCTGCCATCTGTTCGCTTTCGCGCTTGCTCTTTCCGGTGCCGCGCCCGATGACATTGCTGTTCAGCCGTGCCTCCGTTTCAAACACCTTTTTGTGATCCGGGCCGCTCTCACCGACCAAAACATATTCCAGAATTTCGCCGTGGGTCTGCTGCGTGATCTGCTGCAGCAGCGTTTTGTAGTCCTTGGTCCGTTCGTTTTTCGGTCCCTGCACGGCGTGAATGATGTAAGGCAGAAGAAAGCGCGCGACGCGCTCTTTGTCTTTGCCGCTGTCCAGATACATGGCGGCGAGCAGTGCCTCAAAGGCGTCGGCAAGAATGCTTTTGTGTGCGCGCCCCTGATTCATTTCTTCGCCGCGCCCCAGCCGCAGATAATCGCCAAGACAAATCTCCCGGGCATAGTCATACAGCGCCTCCTCGCACACCAGAGCGGCGCGCAGCTTGGTCAGCTCGCCCTCCGGCTGGTCGGGCAGGGAGGTGTACAGATATTCGCTGGTGATGACGCTGAGCACACTGTCGCCCAAAAATTCCAGCCGCTCGTTGTAGGGGCAGGGACTGCCCTTTGAGCCGGCTTCGTTTGCGTAGGAGGAATGCGTCACCGCTTCCTGCAAAAGCGAAGGATCGGAAAAGGTGTAGTCCATTGCCTTTTCCAGATCGGATAATTTGCGCGGATAAGGACTGTCCGGATTCTGTTTTGCGTGACTCATGCCGTCACATCCTCTCTGTCAGATTGAACCCCGTCTGTGGTCGGGGCGTTTTGCGTTTGTTTTGACTGTACCGCTGCAATCCCGACGCGGATCTTTTCGGAAACGTCTTTGTCCAGATAGGACAGCGCCTGGCGCACCGCATTTTTTACCGCTCTCGCATCGGAGGAGCCGTGCGCTTTGATCACCGGCTTGGAAATGCCCAAAAACGGTGATCCGCCGTGCTCGGAAACGTCAAATTTATGCTTCATTTCCATCAACTGCCGTTTGAAAAAGACGGCGGACAGCTTGGTCGCGGCGGTGGAAAAAAACAGACCCTTCAGCTGCCGCATCATAAATTTTCCCATGCCCTCGGTGGTCTTGAGCAGAATGTTTCCGGCAAAGCCGTCGGACACCACCACATCGCATTTGCCGCGCGGCACATCGGAGCCTTCGACATTTCCGACAAAATGAAGAAAAGGATTGTTTTTCAGACGCTGATAGGCTTCAATTTGCACAGCGGTGCCCTTGTGCGGCTCCGCGCCGTTGTTGAGCAGACCGACAGCCGGCTTTGAAACGGAAAACAGGTTTTCCATATATACCGAGCCCATCATGGCAAACTGCTCCAGATACTCCGGTGTGACGGTGACGTTTGCGCCGCAGTCCAGCAGCAGACAGGGGCGTTCCATGGGCAGAATCGCCGCCAGCGCCGCCCGACGGATGCCGTGAAAGGGGCGCACAATCATGGAAGCACCCATGAACATTGCGCCGGTGTTGCCCGCTCCGACAAAGGCGTCCGCCTCGCCCTGCGCCAGCATTTTCAACGCGACGGTCATGGAGGAGTTTTTCTTTTTTCTCACGACGTCTGTCGGTTCGTCCTCCATGGTGATTTTCTCATCGGTATGCACGATGATCAGCCGCTGACCGACCAGCGCCTCGCCGCCGCACGCGGCAAGCTCGCGCCGTATGGCGCCCTCGTCGCCGACCAGCGTCACAGAACCGTCGAACAGCTCCAGTGCCAGCACAGCGCCCCGCACGATGGCGGTCGGCGCGTTGTCGCCGCCCATGGCATCCATGATGATTCTCCAGGCCATTTGTAGTGCTCCTTATTGTTCGGGTAATTCGGGTATTGCCGCAAAGCGCTGCTCCAGCGCGTCGGCAGACGCATCAATTTGTTTGAGCGCACGCTCGCTCAACGCGTCATATCTCGCGCGCTTGCCGCCGCGGACGCGCTTTTCCAAAGGCTTAACCAGTCCGAAGTTGGCATTCATCGGCTGATAATCGCCGGTGCCGCCGTGACTCACATATGCCGCCATTGCGCCTATCACCGTTTCACTTGGGAAGAGAAAGGGCTGCGCACCGTGAAAGCAAAGCGCCGCGTTGATTCCGGCGACAAGGCCGGAGGCGGCAGACTCGACATATCCCTCCACGCCGGTCATCTGCCCGGCAAAAAAGAGATTCGGCTGCTTGCGCAAACGGTATGCGGCGTCCAAAAGCTTGGGCGCGTTGAGAAAGGTGTTGCGGTGCATCACGCCGTACCGCAGAAATTCCGCCTGCTCCAGCCCCGGAATCATACCGAATACGCGGCGCTGTTCGGAAAAGGTCAGATGGGTCTGAAAGCCCACCAGATTATACATTGTTTTTTCCAGATTTTCCTGCCGCAGCTGCACCACGGCGAAGGGTTCCTTACCGGTTTTGGGATCGGGCAGACCGACAGGCTTGAGCGGTCCGTAGAGCAGCGTTTCATACCCGCGCTTTGCCATCACCTCGACCGGCATACAGCCCTCAAACACCGTAAGCTCGCTGCTTTGGCTCTCCCGGTCAAAATCCTTGAGTTCTGCCTCCTTGGCGTCGGTCAGCGCGCGGTAAAAGGCGTCGTATTCCTCTCTGCTCATGGGGCAGTTAATATAGCATGCCTCACCTTTGCCGTAACGGGAGGCGAAATATGCCTTGGACAGATCAATGCTGTCCGCAGACACAATGGGTGCGGCAGCGTCAAAAAAGTGCAGATAGTCCTCGCCGAGCAGAGCTTGCAGATTCTGGCTGAGCGCGGATGAGGTCAGGGGACCGGTTGCAACAACCGTGATGCCCAGCAGCTGTGACAAATCCTGTATTTCGCCGTACATAACTGTGATACGCGGATGGTTTTGCAGTGCGTTTGTGATATGAGCGGAAAACTTCTCCCGGTCAACTGCCAGCGCCGCGCCGGCGGGGACAGCGGTCGCATCCGCCGCCTGCATAATCAGCGAGCCCAGCCGCCGCATTTCCTCCTTGAGCAGCCCGACCGCGTTGAACAGCTGGGCGCTGCGCAGAGAATTGGAGCAGACCAGCTCTGCAAATCCCGGGTGATGGTGGGCGGGGGAATATTTTTCCGGCTTCATTTCATACAGCGTAACGGGTATGCCGCGCCGCGCCAGCTGCCATGCCGCCTCGGCGCCTGCCAGTCCTGCGCCGATGACGTTGACATGGGCGGGTGTCTGCGCTGTGCGGTTGATATTCTCCTGCTCACTCATGGCTTTGTCCGTCTGTCTCCTCTGCTGTGCCGGCAGGCACTTCTTTTTTGTAGCCGCATGCCTTATCTGCGCAGTAGATATAGTTTTTCCCCTTCTTGCGGAACAGCATCTTGCCGCAGTTGGGGCAGGTTTCCTTCAGCGGCAGATCCCAGGAGGAAAAATCGCACTTCGGGTATTTCTCACAGCTGTAGAACACCATGTGATTTCTGCCTTTTTTCTGAATCAGTTTGGAGCCGCACTTGGGGCAGTCCACACCGATTTCTTTGTATACCTGACGGGTATAGCGGCAAGTCGGATAATGCTCGCACGCATAAAAATTGCCGAATTTTCCGGGACGCAGCACCATGCCGCTGCCGCACAGCTCGCACTTCATGTTTTCCACAGGGGTGATTTGCTGCACGGTGTTTTCCTTGGCGTTGAGGGGCTTTGTGTTTTTGCAGGTGGGATAATTGGGGCATGCGGCAAATTTGCCGAAGCGGCCGTTTTTCACGATCATTTTACTTCCGCATTTTTCGCAGATCAGATCCGTTTGCTCTACCGGCAGTTCAAACGCTTCCCGGGGCGCGCTCTTTTCCGCATTTTCCAAATCCTTTTCAAAATCACGGTAAAAGTCGGAGAGCAACTCTTCCACGGAGGTGTCGCCCTTTTCAATATCGTCCAGCTTGTTTTCCATAGAGGCCGTGAATTCATAGTCGACAATGTCCGGGAAATACTGCGTCATCAGCTTGTTGGTGACTTCTCCCAGCGCGGTCGGCTTGAGCGACTTGCCGTCGCGCACCACATAGCCGCGGGCAATGATGGTGGTGATGATAGGAGTGTAGGTGGAGGGGCGGGCAATGCCTTTTTCCTCCAAAAACTTGATCAGCGTTGCTTCGGTGTATCGTGCCGGTGGCTCGGTGAAGTGAGACTGGGCGTCAAGCTCCTGCGCGGTGTATACCTCTCCCTCTGTCAGTTCCGGCAGACGGGTGCTCTTCTTGGGAGCATGGCGGTCGCTTTCCTCCTCCTCGCTCTCCTCATACACTGCCATATATCCTTTGAAGGTGACGGTGTAACCGCTGGAGCGGAAAAGATAGGGGCTGCCCGGCGCGTTGAAATCCGCGGTCACGGTGTCCAGCGCAGCGCTTGCCATCTGGCTGGCAAGAAAACGGTTCCAGATCAGACGGTAAAGCTTATACTGGTCAGCGGACAGGTGCTTTTTGATTTTTTCCGGGGCGTATTTCATGTAAGAGGGGCGGATTGCTTCGTGGGCGTCCTGCGCGTTGCTCTTTGACTTGTACACGCGGGGCTGCGGGGGATAGTATTCCGCGCCGTATTGGTCGGTGATATACTGCTTGGCTGCCGCCTGTGCCTCTTCGGAGATGCGCTGCGAGTCTGTTCGCATATAGGTGATCAGACCCTGTACGCCGCCGTTTTCCTCGCCCAGGTTGATGCCCTCATACAGCTCTTGCGCCACCTTCATGATGCGCTGCGACTGAAAGCCCAGTTTGCGGGACGCGTCCTGCTGCATGGTGGAGGTGATGAAGGGGGGTGCGGGGTTCTTCAGCCGGACGGATTTTTTCACGCTGCACACGGTGAAGTCTTTTCCAGCGACGCTTGCCAAAATCGCATCGACGGTCTTACGGTCCTTCAGCTCGATTTTGCCCGACGTATCGCCGTAGAAATGCGCCACGATCGGCTTGCCCTTGGCGCCGGTGACGGTGAGGTCGATGGTGAAATACTCTTCGGGCACAAATGCGCGAATTTCGTTTTCCCGGTCGACAATCACCCGCGTCGCGGCGGACTGCACCCGGCCGGCGGACAAGCCGCTCTTCACCGTTTTCCACAAAAACGGACTGAGCTTATAGCCCACCACGCGGTCCAGAATTCTTCGCGCCTGCTGGCTGTTTACCAGATTTTCGTCAATTTCGCGGGGATTTTTCAGCGCAGCGCGCACGGCGCTCTTGGTCACCTCGTTGAAGGTGATCCGCTTGGTCTTTGCCGGATCCAGATCCAGCGCGGTCATCAGATGCCATGCAATAGCCTCTCCCTCACGGTCCGGGTCGGTTGCCAGATAAACCTTGGAAGCGGCTTTTGCCTCCTTCTTCAGTTCACGGATCAGCGGACCCTTGCCGCGGATATTGATATATTTTGCTTTGAAATGATCCTCTATGTCAACGCCCAGAGAGCTTTTGGGCAGGTCGCGGATGTGTCCGTTGCTGGCCATGACCTTATAGCCGGAACCCAGATAACCTTTTACGGTGTTTGCCTTGGAGGGCGACTCCATGATAAATAAATTTGTTGCCATGTGGCGTTTGCTCCATTCTGAATTTATATTTTTTTATTCGCCTTTTATTCGTCGGTTTTTTCTGTGCGCATATAGGTGCCGCCGGCGGCGGACTGAATGTATCCGTTGATTTCGAGCATGGTGCACAGGGTGATCACCCGGCGGATTTCCAAACCGCTTTTCGCTGCCAGCTCGTCCGCGCTCATGGGGGTGCGCAGCAAATCGTAGATTGCCTGTTCCTCCGCGTCTGCCAGCACGGGGAGTGATGCGGTATCTTCCTGAGTGGGTGCGGACGCGGTGCGCTCTGCCGGCTTCAGCTTTGACGCCAGACGCATCAGACCGCTCTTTTTC
>DBGFNI010000193.1:0-5785 GCA_048527645.1 Eubacteriales bacterium
TTTCTGTTTGTTTTTCTGCTGATGCTGTTTTCTTCCGGCGCCAGCCTGTGGTATTTCCTCGGTATGGGTGCTGTAAGTGCCGGCGCCGCACCTTTTCTATGGAAGTATTTTCTGAAAGAATATCAGAAAGAAAGAATTTTGTGCGGCTTTGACCCCTCCCGCGATCCGCTGGGCTACGGCTATCAGGCGCTGTGTTCGCAGCGCGCGGTGTGCGGCGGCGGCTTTTGGGGGCAGGGGTATCTGAAAGGAGAAATCTCACAGAATCCGATGCAGTCCGCTCTTCCCGCGCGGCAGACAGACATGATTTTTGCGGTGATGGGCGAGGAGCTCGGCTTTGTGGGGATCTGTGTTTATCTGATTTTGCTCAGTGCTTTGGTTCTCCGAATTTTGCTGGTGGCGAGGAAAACGAAAAACAGCTGGGGCAGTTTTATCTGCATCGGCGTTGCCGCGGTATTTATCTGTCAGGCATTGGAAAACATCGGGATGTGCCTGGGGGTGCTGCCGGTCATCGGTCTGACGCTGCCCTTTATGAGTTACGGCGGGTCATCTGTTGTGACGCTGTTTGTGATGGTGGGCTTGGTACAGTGCGTGGAGCGCTATCACGATACTACGTTCGGCGAGGAATAACGCCGAGAAGCAAAGACTGTTTGATGTGCCGTGTGCGATGCGCACGAATATTCAAGGAAGAAAGGTTTTGAGGATTTGGCAAAAAGCCGTGTAACGGAGAATCTTACTTTGCTGAAGGAAAAGCTGAAAAGTGTATACTTTTCCGGCGCGTTTCTCTTTTGCGGGGAAGAAGAATACTTAAAGCGCTATTATCTGGAGCAGGTGCGGGAAAAGCTGGTTCCCGATCCCGAGCTTGCCTGCTTTGACACGCTGCAAATTGACGGCGCGGGGGATAAAGAACTGCTTGCGGCACAAATCGAGGGCGCGGTGATCACGCCGCCGGTGATGAACGAATACAAGCTCATTGAAGTGCACAGCTGCGATTTTGAAGCCTACAAAAAGCCGGAGAACAAGGCGGCGTTTGAGGCGCTGTGCGGCGTGTTGGAACTACTCCCGGACTATTCTTATGCAACGGTGCTGTTTTACTGCACGCCGGACGAGTTTTTCACCGGCTATCGGTGGGATCAGTCCGCACAGTTCAAGGCGCTGGAAAAAAGAATGTGCATCGTCCCGTTCTTTTTGCAGACGCCCGCAAAGCTCAAGCCCTGGTGCCGCCGCCACTTCAAGAGCGAAGGCATTGAGGCGGGGGAGGATGTCATCGCCTTGCTGCTTGATCAGTGCGGCTGTCAGATGCAGGGGCTATACAGCGAGATTGAAAAGCTGTGCCTGTGGTGCCGCGCCCGCGGCAAGGACAGTCTGCAATGCGCGGATGTCAGGCGGGTTTGCACCCTCACGCCCACAGAGGAGGACTTCGGTCTTTCCAATGCGCTCAAGCGACGCGATGTGGGACAGGCAATCGTGCAGTACCGGCTGCAACGCGCGGCAAAAACGGAGCCGGTAGTGCTTTTTTCGCAGATCAGCGGCGTTGTCAATGATATGTGGCGGGTCAAAACCGCGGCAGACAGCGGCATGACGCAGGAGCAGATCGCCGCGGCGCTTCACTTGCATGCATTTGTCGTGCAAACGACCTTGCAGGCGGCGCGTCAGTTCAGCGACGGGGAGCTGAAAGGGTTGCTCTCCCTTTGCTATGACACGGATTTGGCGCTCAAAAGCGCCCCCACGCCGGCAGATGTGCTGCTGGAGCGGCTGATTGCCGCATTCGGCAAAGCAGTGCCGTGATACAGAAAAGCAAAACAGCGGGCTGCGCATTGCCCGGCGCGCTGCAATCAATACAGACAAGATGAAACGGCGGTATTTTACCTGCCGGAAATGACAGAACAACATAGGAGAGAAAACAATGAAAACAGTCATGTTGGTGTTCGGCACCAGACCGGAAGCAATCAAAATGTGTCCGTTGGTAAAGGAACTGAAAAAGCGGGAGGGGCTGAACACGGTGGTATGCATCACCGGTCAGCACCGCCAGATGCTGGATCAGGTGCTGCAGGCGTTTGCAGTGGAGCCGGACTATGATTTGTCCATTATGAAGGAGGGGCAGACGCTGTTTGACGTGACGGTGAATATTCTGGAGCGGATCAAGGCAGTGCTGGAAGAGGTCAAGCCGGATGTGGTGCTGGTACACGGCGACACTTCGACAACCTTTGTCACTGCGCTTGCCTGCTTTTATTTGCAGATTCCCGTGGGGCATGTCGAGGCAGGTCTGCGCACCTACAATATTTACTCGCCGTATCCGGAGGAATTCAACCGGCAGGCAGTGGGTATCATTTCCCGCTACAATTTTGCGCCCACAGAGCTTTCCCGCGACAATCTGCTGCGCGAGGGCAAGCATGCGGAGAGCATCTATGTCACCGGCAACACCGCCATTGACGCGCTGAAAACCACAGTGCGGGAAAACTATACCCACCCGGAACTGGAATGGGCGGCGGACTCCAGACTGATCATGATCACGGCGCACCGCCGGGAAAACCTGGGTGAGCCGATGCGGCATATGTTCCGCGCCATCCGCAGAATCATCGACGAGCATCCGGACGTGAAGGCGATTTATCCCATTCACATGAATCCGCGCGTGCGCTCGGTTGCCATGGAGGAGCTGGGCGGCTGTGACCGCATCCGGATTATCGAGCCGCTGGAGGTTCTGGATTTTCACAATTTTCTTTCCCGTTCCTATCTGATTCTGACAGACAGCGGCGGGATTCAGGAGGAGGCGCCCTCTCTGGGCAAGCCTGTGCTGGTCATGCGCGACACCACGGAGCGGCCGGAGGGAATCGCCGCGGGCACGCTGAAGCTGGTGGGAACGCAGGAGGATGTGATCTATGACGCGTTCAAAACCTTGCTGGAGAGCCGGGAGGAATATGAAAAAATGAGTCACGCCTCCAACCCTTACGGTGACGGCTTTGCCTGCAAGCGCATTGCGGATATTCTGGAGCAGACGCTGTAATGGCGGGAGATTCGATCCAATCTGCCGCGCAGGAGCAGACGCGCGCGGCGGAGGCGGAGCACTTTTCAAAAACGCAGTGGCGCGGCGGAACCCTGCTAGGCCCCGTGCCGCCGGCGATGGTGAGCGTCGCCGATCCGGCAAGACCGCAGAGCGGCAACATCATCACAGTTGCCTGGACGGGAATTGTGAATACGATTCCGCCCAAGGCGTATATTTCCGTGCGTCCGACCCGATATTCCTATCCTTTGCTGATCGCGTCCGGCGAGTTTGTGATCAATCTGACCACGGCCTCCCTGGTGCGCGCCGCGGATTTTTGCGGCGTCCATACGGGAGCAAAGGTTGATAAATTTGAAGCGTGCGGACTGACGCCGATACCCGCCAACACGGTGGGCGCGCCGCTGATCGCGCAGTCGCCCCTGTCTTTGGAATGCAAGCTGGATCGCGTGATCGAGCTTGGCAGCCATCATATGCTGCTGTGCGATATCACCGCGGTGGATGTGGACACGGCACTGATCGACGCGAACGGCAAGCTGCATTTAGAACGCGCCGATCTGTGCGGCTTTGCGCACGGCACCTATTATGCGCTGGGCGCGGCGCTTGGTACGTTCGGCTTTGCTGTGAAGCGAAAGAAACGGAAACCCGCAGCCGCCGCAAAGCAGCCCGCGCAAAAAGCCGCCGCAGGGCGCATCGGCGGGCAAGCGGGCAAGGCGCCGGGAAAAAAGCGTGCGAAGCAGAACCGCAACAGAAAAAAATGACCGCCTTGCATTTCCGTCGTCGCTTTGGTAAAGAGATAAGCCGGAGGGACGTGCAGCGCAGGGCGCAAAAGAAATGAGAAAGAGAATATGGACGGACGACAAGCCGCTGGCCGGTACCGAAGCGGCTTGTAATATTATGGAAGGAAACATATGAAGCAGATTGCTTTGGACAACCGGCTGCTCTCCGCCGCATCTTTGGTGCGGCCGGGGGTTTATGTTGCGGATATCGGCACGGATCACGCATATTTGCCGATTTATTTGTGCCAGGCGGGCATTGTGCCCGGCGCGGTTGCCGCGGATATTAATCTGGGACCGCTGCAGCGCGCAAGCGCGCACATCCGCGCCTGCGGACTGGATGGGGTGATTGAGACGCGCCGGTGTGACGGCTTGCAAGGGCTGGAGCAGGCAGGATGCCGGGATTATGTGATCTGCGGCATGGGCGGCGAGCTCATTGCGCGGATTCTGGCGCAGGCGCCGTTTATTCAAAACAGCGATTATCATATGATCCTGCAGCCGATGACGGCGCACTGTGCTTTGCGGCAGTATCTGTGGGAAAACGGCTTTTCCATCTTGCAGGAAAAGCTGAGCAAAACCGATCGGATTTACCAGGTGTTTTCCGTGCAGTATACCGGGCAGCGGGAAGAGAGCAATTATGCACAGCGTGTGTTGGGCAAGTATCATATGCAGCATCCCGATGACGCGCTGTTGGGCGAGTTTCTCGCGGTGCAGCGCACCTTTGCGGCAAAACGGTTTGCGGGAAAGCGGCGCGGCGGACAGGACACGGCGCAGGATGCGCAACTGCTGGATGCCATAGATGCGATGATGGCGTCATGCGGAAAGGCGGAAGAGAATCATGGCGTTTGACGCGGGTATGACCGCCGCGGTTGCGGCGGAGCTGAGAGAAAAAGTGCTCGGCGGAAAAATTGAAAAGGTATATCAGCCGCAGCGGGATGAGATTACGCTCTCTCTGCGCGGCGCAGAACAAAATCGGCGCCTGCTGCTCAGCGCAAGCGGCTCCTGCCCGCGGGTTGGGCTGAGCGCCGCCGTGCGGGAGAATCCGCAGAGCGCGCCGATGTTTTGTATGCTGCTGCGCAAGCATCTTTCGGGTGCGGTAATCTCCGGGGTGGTACAGCCGGGCTTTGAGCGCGTGCTGCGTATCGACTTTGAGACGCGGGATGAGCTGGGCTTTGCTTGCTCCCGTTCCCTGATCTGCGAGGTGATGGGCAAATGGTCCAATATTATATTCACGGACGGGGAGGATAAAATCCTCGGCGTGCTGCGCCCGGTTGATTTTTCGGTCAGCCACAAGCGTCAGGTGCTGGTCGGCATGAAATATGAATTGCCCCCCGCGCAGCAGGACAAATGCAATCCGCTGTCGGAAACCCAAGAGGGCTTTATGCAAAGGCTGGCGGCGGCGGGCGATGAACCGTGCGACAAGTTTTTGCTGCGAACCTATCAGGGAATCTCGCCGCTGACAGCGCGGGAAATCTCCTTTTTGGCATCTCTTTCGGCGGATAAGCCGGCGGATGCCTGCTCGCCGCGGCTGCTGTGGGACGCTTTCAACGGCGTGATGGAGCGTATCCGAAATGAGAAGTTTGAGCCCGTTCTGATTGCGGAGACAGACGGGACGCCTGTGGAATACAGCTTTTTTCCGGTAAAGCAATACGGACTGCGGGCAAAATGCACCCCGATGCCGGATTTCGGCGCGCTTTTGGACGCATATTTTGAGCAGAAGGATCGGGTCGCACGCCTGCGTCAGCGTGCCAATGATATTTTCAAATTGCTTTTGGCGGCGCAAAACCGTTTGAGCCGCAAGCTGACCGTGCTGCACAAGGAGCTTTCGGACTGCGATCAGATGGACGCCTGGCGTCGCGCCGGCGATCTGATCACAGGCAATATTTATCAGTTGCAGCGCGGGATGACATCGGCGGAGCTGACAGACTGGGAGGATGAAAAACAGAAAACGGTGCGCGTCGCGCTGGACAGCCGGTTGACTCCCTCGCAGAACGCACAGAAGTATTATAAAAAA
>DBGFNI010000194.1:0-12905 GCA_048527645.1 Eubacteriales bacterium
GTATCACGCGCTATAATTTGCACTGTAAGCAAATATTTTTTCAAGTCACGACAGAAATATCAAATCAATATCGGAGGTAATCATGATGAAAGCATTGAAAAAAATTCTTGCATTGACACTGGTTCTGGCACTGTCCGTTTGCATGTTCACTGCATGCGGATCGAAAACAGAAAACGGCGAGGACGCCGGCTCGAAGGAGCAGGCAGTCTTGAAAATGGGCACCAACGCCGCATTCCCGCCCTACGAGTATGTGGATGACAACAACAACATCGCCGGCATCGACGCAGAAATTGCACAGGCAATTGCTGACAAGCTGGGCATGAAGCTGGAAATCACCGACATGGAGTTTGACTCTCTGATCCCCGCAGTGAAGGGCGGAAAAATTGATGTGGTTTTGGCAGGCATGACCGTCAACGAGGAGCGTCTGGAAAGCGTAAACTTCTCTGATTCCTATGCAACCGGTATTCAGGTTGTCATCGTCAAGGAAGGCTCTGACATCGCCACCATCGACGATCTGGAAGGCAAGACCATCGGCGTGCAGGCAGGCACCACCGGCGATACCTACTGCACCGGTGACTACGGTCAGGATCATGTCAAGCAGTTCAGCAACGGCGCACTGGCAGTGGAAGCACTGAAAAACGATCAGGTAGACTGCGTTGTCATCGACAACGAGCCTGCAAAGAACTTCGTTAAGGCAAACAGCAGTCTGAAGATTCTGGAAACGAAATACACAGAAGAAAACTATGCGATCGCCATCGCCAAGGAAAACGAGGATCTGCTCAAGGATATCAACAAAGCGCTCAAAGAGCTGAAAGAGAGCGGAAAGATCGACGAAATCATCAGCAAATATATTCCTGCTGAATAATCAGTCATAACATCTGCAAGGGGCGGCGTACGGTCGTCCCTTGTTTCCTGTTCTTCGATGCTGAAAAATCGCGTTTTTCGGCGTGTGGATATCAAACAAGAAAGGAAATCAACGTGAATTCTATGACCTTTGCCAGATGGCTGGAGAGCGCGCCCTCCTGGATCGGTTCTCTTCCCGACGGCCTGCAAAGCTTTTTCTATCAATTATATATGACGTTCATTCACGCCGACCGCTGGACGTGGTTTCTCAACGGCTTGAAAATCACATTTATCGTCACCATCGGCGCCCTGCTGCTGGGCATTATCATCGGCTTGATCGTTGCAATCATCCGATCCACGCACGACACCGTGCAAAGCGGCAAGCGCCCCAATATTGTTTTGCGGATTCTGAACCGGATCTCCATCATCTATCTGACGGTCATCCGCGGCACTCCCATGATGGTGCAGCTGCTGATTATGGGCTTTGTCATCATGGTGCCGAGCACCGATACGCAGACCATCCTGTGCGGTATTATCACACTGGGCATCAACTCCGGCGCTTATGTGGCAGAGATCGCGCGCTCAGGCATCATGTCCATCAGTGTCGGGCAAAGCGAAGCGGGGCGGTCTTTGGGGCTGAACTATATTCAGACAATGCGCTACATCATTATCCCGCAAGCCTTCAAAAACATATTACCCGCACTGGGCAATGAAATGATCACCCTGCTCAAGGACACCTCTTTGGTCAGCGTCATCGCGCTGCGCGACGTCACCAAACAGGCGCAGAACATCGTCAGCCTGACCTACGAGCCCTATGTCCCCTACATCAGTCTTGCAATCATTTATCTGGTCATTGTCATTGCCATGACGAAACTTCTCGGAATTTTGGAAAGGAGGATGCGTGCCGGTGATCGACGTTAAAAATCTCCAAAAATCCTTTGGCGACCATCTGGTTTTGAAAGGAATCGACGAACACATCAGCAAGGGAGAAAAAGTGGTAATTGTCGGTGCTTCCGGCTCCGGAAAATCCACCTTTTTGCGCTGTCTCAATCTGCTGGAGCAGCCCACCGGCGGCACGATCACCTTCGAGGGAATTGATATCACCGATCCGAAAAACGATATCAACAAGCTCCGTCAGAAGATGGGCATGGTCTTTCAGCAGTTCAACCTGTTTCCGCACCTGAGCGTCAAAGAAAACATCAAGCTGGCGCCCATAAAGCTCAGACTGATGACCAAAAAAGACGCAGAGGATCGCGCAAAAGAACTGCTGGAGCGTGTCGGCCTGCCTGACAAGGCAGATGCGTTCCCCGCGCAGCTCTCCGGCGGGCAGCAGCAGCGTATCGCCATTGCCAGATCGCTCGCGATGAACCCCGACGTGATGCTCTTTGACGAGCCGACCTCGGCTTTGGATCCGGAAATGGTCGGTGAGGTGTTGGAGCTGATGCGCGAGTTGGCGCAGGACGGTATGACCATGGTGGTCGTGACGCACGAAATGGGCTTCGCCCGCGAGGTTGCCACGCGTGTGCTTTTCATGGATGACGGCGCGATTCTGGAGCAAGCACCGCCGGAAATCTTTTTCACCAACCCTCAGCAGCAGCGCACCCGCGACTTTTTGTCCAAGGTGCTGGCATAAAACAACAAGCCCAACGCAGAAAGGAGCATATTATGCTGAAAGCAAGAGAAACACGGGCAGCCGCACGCAGCGTTTTGCGCGGGAATTGGCTGCAAGTCATCGTTGCCGTTCTGATCGCCTCCCTGTTCAGTGCGGGTCTGACCTACGGCGGCTCGTTCGGTATGTCCCTCAATTTTAACACCAGGAATCTGCTCTCCGATTCAAACACAGTAAATTCCGATTGGGAAGATCGGTATTCCGCTTACCTGGAGGAAAACACGGAAGAATTTATCGACATGCTGCGGGAAAAGTATTCCGACGAGCAGTTGGAAATTTTTCTGCGAAAGGCGGAGAACTTCGCCGATAATCCTTCCGCGCAGTCCTTCCTCACCATGATGCAGACCGAAGGATTTCTTCCGTTTCTGGGCTTTTGTCTGACCGGCATGCTCAAGGCGATGCGTTTTCCGACGCTCTTTTTCGTCTTCTTTCTTCTCGTTGCCCTGCTGATCGGCATTGTGCAATACTGCATCTGCGCCCCGATCCAATACGGATTGTGCGCGTTTCTCATGAATGTGACCGATGGCAAGGGCTCCAACGTGGGAGATGTGTTCTGCGGTTTTCGGCACTTCGGCAAGGCGCTGCTGTGCCAGTTTTTGCAGAGTCTCTATCTGTTTTTATGGTCACTGCCGTCAACGGTCTGCGCGCTGTTGGGCATCGTGTGCCTGTTCCGCGCAGAGACGTTTCTGTTTGCACCCGCATTGCTGATCATCAGCATGATATACAACGTCGTTATCACCTACTATAAGACCTATTCCTATAAAATGTCGTTCTTTGTGCTTGCAGACGACGCCAGCGTCACCGCAAACGGCGCCATCACCCGTTCCAAAGAGCTGATGAACGGCTACAAATGGAAGCTGTTCTGTCTGGAACTCAGCTTTATCGGTTGGGCATTTCTGTGTCTCTTCACCTGCGGAATCGGATTTGTGGTTCTGTCTGCGTACACCGCAGTGTCAACCACCGTCTTTTACCGCACGCTGGTGACGCCTCCCGCTGTTTTGGAGCAGGATTTCACACCGTCTGCGCCGCAGACGCCGGAGCTGTCCCATCCCTCCGATCCGTCATAACACACGCTTTCACCTCATATTTTTTGCCGCCGTTGGGGCGGCGGAAGGGAAAATACCATGCAATATCAAATTTCTGACCGGATGCAGGGCATGAAAGGCTCCGCCATCCGGGAAATCTTCAAGCTCGCCGGCGATCCCAATGTTATTTCACTCGCAGGCGGCAACCCCGCACCGGAGCTCTTCCCGGCGCAGGAACTGGCAGAAATCGCCAAAGATCTTTTGGAAAATCAGCCTGTGCTTTCTCTGCAATACGGCATCACCGAGGGATATCTCCCCCTGCGCAACGCCGTGATGGAGCGCATGGCGAAAACCGAGCACATCGGCCGTGACGGAGATGATATTCTGATCACCTCCGGCGGACAGCAGGGCATCGCACTCGCTACAAAGTGTCTGATAAACGAGGGTGACACCGTCATCGTCGAGGAGCCCAGCTTTATCGGCGCGCTGAACGCCTTCCGTTCCTACGGCGCGCATCTGGTCGGCGTTCCCATGGACAGCGACGGCATGAACCTGGAAAAATTAGAGCAGGCACTGTGGGAAAATGACCGCGTCAAGCTGATTTATACCATCCCGACCTTCCAGAATCCCAGCGCCATCACCATGTCGCCCGAAAAGCGCCGCGGACTGTACGCGCTGGCGAAAAAATACGGTGTGCTGATCATAGAAGACAATCCTTACGGCGAGCTCACCTTTGGCGGAAACAAGGTGCCGACCATCAAATCCATGGATACCGACGGTATCGTGCTGTACAGCGGCTCCTTTTCCAAAATTCTTTCCCCCGGTATCCGAATCGGCTTTATGATCGGCCCGCGTGAAATCATCGGGAAAATGGTCGTTGCCAAGCAGGTCTCCGACGTACACACGCCGATGCTCACCCAGCTGATGACCTACGAGTTTTTGAAGCGTTATGATATTGACGCGCTGATCGTCAAAATGCGCGCCTGCTACCGTCACAAATGTCAGACCATGCTGGACGCAATCGAAGCCTATTTCCCCGCCGGCGTCAGCCACACCACGCCCGGCGGCGGCCTGTTCATCTGGTGCGACATGGGCGGGGAGTACGATACGCAGCAGGTCGCAAAAAAATGTGCGGAAAAGAATGTCGTATTCGTCCCCGGCGCGACCTTTATGGTCGATATGGATCGGCCTTGCTCCGCGTTCCGTCTGAATTATTCAACCATGGACGACGAACGCATCCGCACCGGCATCCGCTATCTGGGCGAGGCGCTGAGCGAGCTGATGTGATGCTTCACATGCCGGCTTTGCCCCATTTTCAGATCTTTCCCCCGCGCATCCGATCCGGTCAGACGCCGGGCGGGATGCCGTGGGCGGGTACGGCGTGCGCAAAGCCGTCACCTCTATTACAGCAAAAAAGTATCGCGGAAAATGCTTTTCCGCGATACTTTTTTGCTTTCTTTTAAAATGCGGGTCAGGCGTTCTTTGCCGTCGTGCCGTCAGCCGGGATTTGCGCCGCAGCAGCGTCGGGCGCTTCCGCCTGCTTGTCGGGGGTGGCTGTTGTTTTGCCTGCACGCCGTCCGCGCACCAGCAAACCCACCGAAACCGCAAACAGCACCAGCCACACGGCACACATGATACCGAACCGTACGGTGTGCGCAGTGACAAGTCCGTCCCACACGCCCTGTATATAGCCGCGAAGAATACCGGGGCTCAGGACAAGCCCCTGCATAATCCCGGAGCGCGCAAGCACGCATAGGGGAATCCAAAACACCTCGCTGACGCACAGCATGCCGAGGCTGAGCGCGTAAAAGCGCGCGCGGCTGCGTGAAATCACGATCCAAACCACTGCAAGAAGTGCAAGCACGCACCATGCGAGTAGCACCGGCACGGCAAATCCGGCGAGCTTTTGCAGCAAGGACAGGTAGGACGCGCCTTTTTGAAGGATGCCGGATGCCTTTTGATGGGAGAGCACACCGATGTCGCTCTCCACCATGCCAACCAGCACGTCCGTCAGCAAGACACAGTTCTCATCGTCCGCCGCGTAAATGCTGTCCGGGTTTTGCGCAGCATAACTCCGAACGGCTGTCAAAATCGCATCGCGCCCGTCAAAGGACGCCTTGACCGCAGCCGTGTCTCCGCCGGTAAGCGCCGTTTCAAAAAAGCGCTGCAAATAATCCCGTGCGCATGTCTCCAGGGAAAGGTCGGAAACCGTCCCCTCAAGATAACCGTATGCAAACGCATATCGGTTGCTCTGCAGCTGCAAATCACTGTGCACCTTTTCCGATATCTGCTGCACCGTCTGCGCCGTACAAATCGACTTTACATAGTATGCAGGCTGTAGCACGGCAAAGCGAAGCATGCCGAGCACCCCCGCAGCAAGCGAAAGCAGGAGCAACAGCACCAACACGACCGACCAAGCGAACTTATTGATTTTGGTATGCTTCATATTCATAGCCCTCCACCAATTCGCAGGTCACGCCGAGACGATCCGTGGTCGCCGCCAAGCCGGCGCTGCGCGGATAACATGTATACAAAAACAGCACGTCGCCCTCTCCCTTGTCGCGAAGATGAGAATCTTCGTGGTAGTCAAAGACCGTTTTTTCCCGCACGCGGTACCGATACGTCCCGTATATGGTATCCATGGTGACCATAGTGCCGATCTCGACATCCTCCAGCTCATAAAAATCTGTCATGACATGGGCGCTGATGACAATCTTTGCATTCTGCCCGCAAAAATGCGAGCCGATCCACATGCCGGCGCCGATATTCAGAATTTCATCCAAATCCCCGAAATACACAGGGATATCCTGTCGGCTCCAGCCCTCCACGTTCAGCACCGCCCACTGCGAGGCGTACGGAATCACGGGGAAGCCGGTGTCAAACAGGCTGCCTTCCTCCACCGGCGTATACTCCACATCCTCCGGCGCCTGCGTGCCGCTCTGCAGCTCCAGCGTTTGATTGCCGACGCCGGAAGGGTCAGCCACCGCAATGGAAATATAAGGATTGGAATCAATGTATAACGAATATCCGAGATAGGAGATCGCAATCATCAGCGCGGTAAATAAAATCAGCGGCATGAGCAAAAGAACCACGCCTGACACGTGATTCCTTTGCTTTTTCGTATGTTGTTTCATCATCGAAGCCGATCCGTCCGATGTCACGCGCGATGCGCGGAAATCTTCTTTGCCGCAATGACAGCCGATGCTGCCGTGAGCAACGCCAGCACAGAGACAATGACCGCCAGATTTTCCGTTGTGTCGGTTGCCGTTCCGCCGGTCTGCTTCACAAAGTCTCCGTCCAGATCCCCGACGATTTTCCCGTTGTAATAAACATGGATAATGATATCGTTTTGGTGGAGACCGGTTGCCTTCGTCGTGATGTTATAAGTCAGATGCAGCGTAGCGCAGATGCTGTCAAACAGCCCCACCAGGGTCTGTCTCTCCGCAGGAGTATACTGGTGACCGGATACGGTCCCGGCCTTGAGCAGCGGACCTGCCTGCTTGATATAAGCAATAACCTGCTCTGCCTGCTCCTGTGTCACATCAATCTGATTGAGCATATTGACGCCCTGCGTCTGATATCTTTCCAGAATGTCTGCAGGAACGCTTTCCTTTACAGCAGATAGAATATCATCCTTAGGAGAAGCAAACGCTGTCAATGCCATAGCACCCAAAAGAATTGCGACGACACAAATCAAAGAAAGCACTCTTTTCATGGTTTTATTTTCCTTTCCGATATAATATTTATTTTTCACCAAAGATTGGTTCGGCGACTATTTCCAATGCCAAAGCGGCATTTTTGTAACGGCGATCCTCCGTTACCTCCTTGTAAACCCGGACAAACGGCGGCAGCTCGACGGGCGCATCTTCCCGCTCCACCTCAATTTCCATAATGGCGCGGTCACGCCAAAACGGATAAACATCGATCTCCACGGTTCTGCCCGCCCACAACAAACGGTATCGGGTCTTTTCCACCGTCCGGCTTTGCGGTATTTTTTTCTGCATCAGACGGGTATAAGCAGGCAAATCAATGATCTGCTCCCGCTCCTCACACCGAAGTGCGTTGATGCGGCGCTTTTCCGTATGAAAATATGTTGTGATCCCGTCACAAAGCACACGTCGGACGCGTTCTGTCACGTTCTGCGGCGCCAGAAGATATGTCTGAGCAATCTCCCAGATCTCCGTGCTGCGCTGCCGCAGCTGCTCCAGATCGGGAAATGCAATCAAATACTTGTGTTCAATTTCAAAAGGTGTATTCATTTTTCATTTTTTCCGCGGTGCAGCCGAAGAATCAAGCGCTCCGCCGCCCACGCTGCAAAAACGCCGCATATCGCTCCGGCAAAATCAATCCAAACATCCCGAACCTCTCCCGATCTGCCCGGACGGAACAGCTGCAAGGTTTCGTCAGACAGTGCGATGAGTAGGAGGGAGAACGCCAACGAAGTGATTTTCTGTCCGTATTTTCGTCCCTGCGGCAGCAAGGAGAACAAGCCGGTCACACCGAAGACAAAATATTCCAGCCAATGCGCACATTTACGCAGCACCGTTTCGGTAACCGAAAAACCGAAACTCTCCTGCAAAAAGTTCAAGAGGTTTCCGCTGTCCGCGCCGGAAGCGGTTGCTGTTTTGAAAGAATTGGAAAAGACAAATAGCAGCCACAGCGCAAATACGATCCGCGCGAATCGGGCAATTCGCGTGCGGGTAGACAGATGTCTCATTCTTTCCTTCCCATTTCCACCTTTTTGTTACAGATTGCAAGCGCAGCAGGCCGATGTGTGACAATCAGGCAGGTTTTGTCATGCATGTTCTGCAAATGCTGCAAAACCGTCGCCTCCGTTTCTTCATCCAGCGCGCTGGTCGCCTCGTCCAGCAAAAGCACTTGTGCGCCGGAAAGTACCGCGCGTGCAATCGCCAGCCGTTGCACCTGTCCCTCTGAAAGCCCGGCGCCCCGCTCACCGATCACCGTATCCAGCTGCTCTTCCAGTTCCCGCACAAAAGGCGCCGCGCAGGCAACCTCCAGTGCGTCCCAGATCTGCGCATCGGTTGCACCCGGATTGGTAAACGTGACATTTTCACGAATGGTGCCGGAAAACAGGAAGTTCCCCTGCGGCACATAAGCGAAGAGCGCCCGGGTGTCTGCCCCCAGCGGGTATGTCCCGGAGGACATGGTCAGCAGCAGCGACCCGCGGTATTTGTCATACACGCCGAGCAAAAGCTTGAAGATCGTACTCTTTCCGATCCCGGAATGACCGGTCAGCGCGATGAAATCGCCCCGTGCAATGGTGAGATTCATATGTGAAATCACAGGATTTTCATCAATCTGTGAATAATCATATGCAAATGTAAAATCAGATATTTCAATTTTTTCGAATCGGTCGTTCGGTGCCAAAAACGCTGCCGGCATTTCCACATGGCTTTCATCCTGCAGCATTTCCACCTCCATCAGCCGCTCCGCCGAGGCCTCCAGATTGGCAAGCCGGGGAAACATGCTTGACAGAGTGGTCAGCGGTGCCTGCACCCGTGCAACCAGCTGCTGCACAGCGGTCAGCCCACCGAAGGTCAGCGTGCCGCTCATCAGCCGCGCGCCGCACCAAAACAGCGAAAAAGCATACGCCAATATTGAAACGGTACTGAAGCATACAGAGGACAGCGTGCTGAATTTTGCACGGCTGATCTGCACCCGGTAAAAATCGTCATGCAGCTTTTTGCTCTTCTGCTTGACCGATTCAAACGCATCAAAAACCTTGATCACCAAAAGGGAACCAAGCGTCTCCTGCATATAAGAACGGGATTTTCCGTCCGCCGCCTGGCTGGACTTATGATATTTTTTCACCTTGGCGGAAATCACCCGCCCAATCCCGTACAGCAGCACGCCGCCGCACAGCAAAATCACCGTGAACAGCGAATCCATGCGCGCAAGCATCAGCACCGCCAACGCCAACTGCACCACGCAAGACACCAAATCGGGCAAAATTGCCGTGATGGTATCGGAAATGTACGCGCTGTCACTGACAATCCGGTTCAAAAGCTCGCCGCTGTGCCAGCGGCTGACCTGATCATAGCGTTTGTATAAAATCGCATCAAACTGTCTTTGACGGATCGCTGTGATATTCTTCGCATGGCATTTTGCTACCAGATAATGACGTGCGCCGCTTAATATCAGCTGCGTCAGCAGCACGCAGGACAGCAGCACGCAATGCCGCACAAAGACCGCTTTTTCTTTTCCCGCCGCGGCATTGATCAACTCCATGGTCAGCATGGCAAACACGATATTCAACACAGCATAGACCGCACAGACAACGGTGATCAGCAACATCAGAGGCCATTGCTTTCGGCACATCCGAAAGCCCCAGATCAGCCCTTTTCCGCCCGGTTTTTTTTCGCCTATTTTTTTCATTTTCTGCCTGCAACCGTTCGTTTAATTTTTACAGCGACACGTTTTGCCGTGCGCCAAACCCTGTAGCCGGTGTGATGCCACAGCCAGCGGAGCGGATAGCAAAGCGTCCAAAGCCGCACATAGCACCGGTATCCCCGCGCCTGCACGGAGAAGCGCTTCTCCCCCCGATAAAACTCTGTGATCACTCCCACAATGTTTTCCGGCGCGATATCGTGCTCCGTAAAATAACAGTTGTCACCGCGAATCTCATAGCCGCGTTCTGTCACGCCGATCACACGGTGCACCGTCATATGATTGGTTTGCGGCCTGTAATACAACGGGATATCGAATTTTCTGAGCGGTCCCTGCAGCGGTCGTACTACGAAGCGGTCCTTCCGATCCCGCAGCATCGGCCACATGCTGTTCCCATGCGGGATGTCAATCACAAAGCCGTCTCTTTCCATACGGTCGATATACCTTTGCCGGATGGGAGCATTCTGTCCGTTCATTGCAAGCCCGTTATTCTTCCAGCAGGCCGTTTCCCCGCAGCTGCTCCACGAACCGGTGCACATCCTGCGCGATAAACGCCTCATCCCCCTCAAAACGGGAGACCAGATCGGCAACAACTGCCTCTTCCGTCGTGTCGTTTTGCAGCAGATTCCAGATTTCCGAAGCCGAGCCGGAAAGCGTGATCATCCCGTTGAATTCAGAAGCACGCTCGCCCACTGCCATCGCAATCACGCGGCCGCCCAATTCGTGAATAACAAATCCGTCTTTTATTTTCATCATTCTTTTTTCTCCGTTTCATTCTTAGCATTGAAGTAACAGTCTGTTTCAATCTGCCACGCCGTGCATCGTCTGATAGGAAAGAGCCGCTGCCTGATCGGAAATATCACAGTGCAGCAGCCACAGCGGCACACGGTGAAGCATATCATCAATCATATCCAACTGTTTGGACAGCATTTTCGGATCCTTCTGGCGGTAAACCTGATGCATCACACGCAGCGCCGCCGCTTCCGGTGCCAGCGGCTCGATCCGGTTTTCCGCTCCCCGTTCCAAAAAGCATAAGCCGCTCAGCTCCGCCCGGGTATTGGTTTGCAGATTTTCCTTGCCCGCCCACGGCGTGCCGTAAACATACAGCCTGCCGTCCAGATACCGCAGAATCGGCTTGTCGCCGTTGATCACCGTCATGCGATCGCCCAGCAGCTTCCGCCACAGCATCAGATGCGTGCTTTTTCCGGTTCCGCTCTTCGCAGAAAAGGCGTATGCGTGTCCGTCTACCGCGACCACCGCCGCGTGCAGCATAAACGCATCGTATTCGGGCAGCCTTTCACAGATATGACGGTGCATACATGACCACTGCAAAGAAGGCATAAACCGCTCGCCGGAAGCAGCCTGCTCGGCATACAGCTCGTCCATGGTGACCCGAACGGAGAAATCGACCTGACACCCCTCCGGCGCCAGATACGGCCGGTAATATTTCTCCAGCCATGTTCCAATAGGTTCCTCCAGACCGATGTTCAGGTCTGCAATCCGAATCACTGCCGTCATAGCTCTCCTTTATCTGTCCGCGTCCAATCTGCTTATTATCAGGACACAGCCCGCAGAACGCATCGGCGCGGTGCCGGATGATACTTTCCCAAAAAGATAGTTATCCATATCATATTGTATCATGCAGCACAAAAAAAATCAAGAGAGAATTCAAAACTTGTTTCACTTTTCCGGTAAATAAAGTTTCAAATTGCTCTCTTGCCAACGTTATTCTTCAAACATCTTCAGCGACTGCGTCAACTGACTTTTGATCTTTGCAGTTCGCTGCAAATATCCGATATCCGGCATTTTCCGTTTTCCCCGCAGTACACGCCAAAAATAGCGCGCGCTCATGCAAAACGGCGCAAAAATCAAAAGCGGCGGACACTTTTGCATCACCGGCATGGTGTTTTTCGCGCCGGTAATCAGATTCCGCATTGCGGTATGCACGCGGCTCTCGCCGCGCCTGCCGTGTTTCCCCACAATTGTGGTCTGCCCATCGTTCTTGTGTCCGAAATTTCCGCTTTCAAAGCAAGCGCTCATCACCAAAGCGCACGCCCCATCGTCCGCATCCATGCAAAAGGACACCGACTCCGCCGGAACATCAAAATACAGGACGCAGAGCTTGACCATCGTGTGCAAAAAGGTCTCCAGATGCAGTACGCGGCAATATTCGCGCAGTTGCTCCGCGCCCGTCTGCATGTCCGCACTGCGCACAAACATGGCAAAGTCCATCACCTGGCGCAGCCCCAGTTCCAGCTTGGTGAGATGGCGCTGCGCATGCAGCAGCAGCATCAGCCCGTTCAGCGCGGGCGCGGGCGCACGGAAGCGCCCCCATTCGTTTTCCCGCTCTACCGCCGTGTCCAGTCCCTGCTCAAACCATCGGTCAACCGTTTCCTGCAATTCCGGTGCGGGCAGGCGGCTGACATGCAGATGCATTTCCAATTTAACCCCGTCTTTGCTAAAATTCCATTCCAGATCGTGATGATTCTGCTCCAACGCAAAGCCGTTGTTTTCCAACAATACCCGGGTTTGCTCCAACATCGCATGCGGCACCAAAAAATCAATATCGCCCATCGCACGATAGGACGGATTCGGATAATACTGCGCCGCTGCCGCGCCTTTCAATATCATATACGGCACATTTGCCTGTTCCAAAATACGGACCAACTCCGCCTGCGCCTGCTGCACTGCGCGGCTCTTGCTGATACGCTGCACGGAGCGCTTGATCCAGTGCATACGCACCTCTTCCTCAATCGGATCCTCGCCGAGCCCCTCAAGCGCGATTGCTTCCACCGCCTGCTGACTGGATTCCGCCGCCGCAAAATTGATCTGCGCCGCTGCCGGCAACGGCTCATCGCTGCCCGATGACCACCGGCGCAGCAATACCATGAGCGCTTCCCGGTTTGCATCCTCCATCTGTACAGCCATGTCAATCCTCCGTTTTTTTAACAACTTAAATA
>DBGFNI010000195.1:0-10247 GCA_048527645.1 Eubacteriales bacterium
GGTAAGAATGTGAAAAACTACGGAGAAGCCGATCCATTCATCGACGAGGAAAAAGAGCGGAACGAAAAAGGTCAGGAAACGGAGTAAGCCGCACAGCCCTCAGAAACCGCAACACAAAAACCGGATTTTCAGACGGCATGTCTCGCCGGGCCAAAGAAGAACCGACAGAATTTCTCTGCCGCAGGAGAGGAGAACACGATGATATTTGCGCAATGCTCCCCAAAGAAGAAAAGAAAAATCAGACGGATCGCGATTCTTGCGGCAACAGCGTTGCTGCTTGCATCATGCGGCAAGGCGGATCCCCCCGCGCAGACAGAATCTGACGCCGCAGGCACCGCATCCGCTCCCGGGACAGAAAAGCAAAAGGCCGTTACGACGCTGGATGCACAGACCGGGCACTTTTACGATTCTTACTGGGATGACGCGTCAGAGCGCATTGCGGCAAGCATCACATATCCGTGCCTGCGTCTGGGGGAGGCGGACCGAAAAGCATATCCCAAGCTGGAGCAGGCGCTTGCCGCGCTGATGCAAGAGAGAAAAGAGAACAAGCTGGAGCTTTATGAAGAGGCAAAGCGGGCGGCAAAGGAAACGCCCGTGGAGGAAACGGAGCATCCGCCGTTTTATGAGGTGACGGAAACCGTCGCCGTGCGCAGGGCGGACAGCCGCGTATTCAGCCTGGTGTTTGACGGCTTTTTCTATACCGGAGGAGTACACGGGCAGCCGTATACGGCGGGCGCTGTTTTCGATACGCAGACCGGGAAAAAACTGCAACTGAGTGATGTTGTCACGGATCCGGCGCAGCTGCCCGGGCTGGTGCGCGAACAGCTGGAAAAATATTGGGATACAAGCCTTCTCTATGAGGATTTGGATCTGAATACGTTTTTCCGGGAAAATCTTGACGTCGTCGCCTGGACCTTAGACTATCATGGCGTCACGCTGTATTTCAATCCCTATGAGATCGCCCCGTACGCCTCGGGGACGCAGCATGTCACCCTCTCCTTTGCGGCGCACCCGGAGCTGTTTTTGCAAAAGTATCAGGACGTCCCCGCAAGTTACGGGATCGAGCTGCTGCCCGACCAAACCTTCTTTTACGATACGGACGGCAACGGGGAGCCGGACGCCCTGCAAATTTCCCCCGCAGGAGGCGCAGACAGGGATTACGCGCCGCAGACCATCCGCCTCAACGAAACACGCTGTGAGGAGGATACGGGCATCTTTCTGCTCGAGCCGGTTCTGATGCATACCGCTGACGGAAGGAACTATCTTTATCTGGGCATGCAGTACCCGGAGGAATCCTGGGTCTATGCAATTTACAGCCTCAACGCATCCGCTGTCACAAAGCTGGATGTCGTGAATGCACGGCGGCATCAGGTTATTGACGACGCGGCAGACTGCACCCTGCGTGCGGTGCTGACCGACTCGCAGGATTTTGTTCTGGATACCTTCCTTGCGGTTTTGGGAACCGCATACGGCTCTGACAGCTATGCCGTCGGCGCCGACGGTTTGCCGGTGAAAAAGCACGCATGGTATGTCATCGAACATCCCGCAACCTTCACCCTGCTTCAGCCGCTCAGCGCCGATACCGTCGATGAAGACGGAAAAGCAGTCGGCAAGACAACCCTGCCGGCGGCAGAACAAGTGACATATTACCGCACGGACGGCGAAAGCTGGGCGGATTTCAAGCGCGCAGACGGCAGCACCGTCCGAGCCGCCGTCGCCTGCACAGACGGCGTCCAAACCGTGAACGGCGTCCCGGCAGAGCGCGTATTTGATAAAATTCTTTATGCGGAATGACGGTTCCGGATCACGCAAAACCCTTTCATATACAGGAGGAACGAGAGAATGGCTTTTTTTGATCAACTGAAAAAGCAGGCAGCCGCGGTTGCCGGTGCAGCCGGGATGCCCGGGCAAGCGGCAGGCGCCGCGTGCAAAAGCGAAACCGTGGCCTTTGCCGATCTGCCCGACACGATGGACGCTTTTCTTTCCCTGCCCCAAGCGGCGCTTGCAACTCCGTATGACACGGCGGCAATGACGGTGGTTGCACTGTGTCTGTACCCGGCGGATCAGGCGCTGTGCTATCAGATGCTGGACTATCTGCGGGGACCGCGCCCCATGAACGGCATGGATCGGCAGTTTATCTCTGATCGGTTCCGTGACAAGGACTATGTACCGCGCTCCTATTTTGCCGGAGCGGTGCCGGGCAACGATTATACGCCCACCGCGCCTTACACCGTGACGGTGCGCGCCGATCCGCATTCCTTCGATGAGCAGAATCTCGCAAAGCTTTTCATTGTTTCCGGCGGCGCGGATGATCCCCGTCCGATCAAGCTGCGCCTGGCGACGGACGGAAAATGGTATCTGTGGGAGCAGTATCTGCTCACTGCCATCCGCGCGCCGGAAAGCAGCAACCCCTGGGCATAGTCAAACAGGACGGCACCGTGTATGTGCCGCCCCGACGCACACCGTCGGCAACCCCGCGAAGCGAGATGCGAGCAATCGGTCTCGCTTCGTACATTTTTTCCCATTTTGATCCGCACCCGCGGAAAAAAATGGTATCTGCGCACCGCAAATGCCCCGCCGCCGAAAAAAAATTTGTATCGCTTTTTCCCCCTCCCTGCCCCGTGTATTTCCCTGCCGCAGGGCAAATCCCGCGTCAGTGCGCCGTTTTCCGCCGCTTTGTTCCGCATCCGGCAAACCGAAAAAAATTTCATGAAAAACGCAATATATTGATTTTACTACTTGACAAGAACACAAGATGTTGTTATAATATGGATGCTTGAATTTTACAACATCAGAATCAGAGGTGCAACATGAAAATCATAAAGCGCAGCGGCACAGAGGTCATCTTTGACCCGAACAAGATCATTCTTGCCGTTACCAAAGCAAATGACAGCGTCATTCCCAGCGAGCGCATGACGCCCATCCAGATAAAGCGTATTGCAGAGGATGTCGAGAATGCGGCGAACAATATCAACCGGGCGCTGAGCGTCGAGGAAATTCAGGATATGGTGGAGGAGCTGATCATGAATCAGCGCGCCTTCTCCGTCGCAAGAAACTACATCACCTACCGCTACAAGAGAGCGCTGGTTCGAAAGTCCAACACGACGGATGAGCAGATTCTCAGCCTGATCGACTGCAACAATGAAGAGGTCAAGCAGGAGAACTCCAACAAGAATCCCACCGTCAACAGCGTGCAGCGCGACTATATGGCAGGCGAGGTCAGCAAGGACATCACCAAGAGACTGCTGCTGCCCGCGGATATCGTCAGCGCGCATGAAGAGGGGCTCATTCATTTTCACGACGCGGACTATTTTGCACAGCATATGCACAACTGCGATTTGGTCAATCTGGAAGACATGCTGCAAAACGGCACCGTCATCAGCGGCACCATGATCGAAAAGCCGCACACCTTTTCCACCGCGTGCAATATCGCGACGCAGATCATCGCGCAGGTCGCCTCCTGTCAATACGGCGGGCAGAGCATCAGCCTGACGCATCTGGCGCCGTTCGTAGACTTGAGCAGAAAGAAGATCCGCTCCGAGGTGGCAGAAGAGTTAAAGCACATCTCTCCCGCCGTTTCCGAAGAGCAGATCAACGAGATTGCCGAGCAGCGCGTGCTGGAAGAAATCAAGCGCGGTGTGCAGACCATTCAGTATCAGGTTGTCACCCTCATGACCACCAACGGTCAGGCGCCCTTTGTCACCGTCTTTATGTATTTAAACGAGGCGAAGGACGAGCAGGAAAAGAAGGATCTGGCGCTGATTATCGAAGAGACGCTCAAGCAGAGATATCAGGGCGTGAAAAACGAGAAGGGCGTGTGGGTCACGCCTGCCTTCCCCAAGCTCATCTATGTGCTGGAGGAGGACAACATTCACGAGGACAGCCCGTATTACTATCTGACCAAGCTTGCGGCAAAATGCACGGCAAAGCGTCTGGTGCCTGATTATATTTCGGAAAAAATCATGCTCCAGAACAAAATCGACAAGAACGGCGAGGGGCACTGCTACACCTGCATGGGCTGCCGCAGCTTTTTGACGCCGTTTATCGACGAGAACGGCAAGCCGAAATACTACGGCCGCTTCAACCAGGGCGTTGTCACGGTGAACCTCGTGGACATCGGTCTTTCCGCAGACCGCGACATGGAGAAATTCTGGCAGATCTTTGACGAGCGCATGGAGCTTTGTCACAGAGCGCTGCAATGCCGCCACGAGCGCCTGACCGGGACGCTTTCCGACGCCGCCCCCATTCTTTGGCAGCACGGCGCACTGCTGCGCCTGAAAAAGGGCGAAACCATCGACAAATATCTGCACGGCGGATATTCCACGCTGTCCCTTGGCTACGCCGGACTTTGGGAATGTGTCTACAGCCTCAACGGCAAAAAGCTGACCGAGCCGGAGGGCGAGGAGCTGGGGCTGGCAATCATGCGCAAGCTCAATGAATACACCGCAAAGTGGAAAGCAGCGGAAAACATCGACTACTCCCTGTACGGCACTCCTTTGGAAAGCACCACCTACAAATTTGCAAAATGTCTGCAAAAGCGCTTCGGAATTATCAAGGGCATCACAGACAAAAACTATATCACCAACAGCTATCATGTCCATGTCACGGAGAACATCGACGCCTTTCAGAAGCTGGCGCTGGAAGCAAAATTCCAGGCGCTCTCCCCCGGCGGTGCGATTTCGTATGTCGAGGTTCCCAACATGCAGAACAATATCGAGGCGGTTCTCTCCGTCATGAAGTTCATTTATGACAACATCATGTACGCGGAGCTGAACACGAAGAGCGATTTCTGTCAGGTCTGCGGCTATGACGGCGAAATCGAGATCCGCGAGGACGCCGACGGGAAACTGGTCTGGCAGTGCCCCAACTGCGGCAATCTCGACCAGTCCAAGATGAACGTGGCACGCCGCACCTGCGGATACATCGGCACACAGTTCTGGAATCAGGGCAGAACACAAGAAATCAAGGAACGGGTTCTTCATCTTTGATCGGCGATGAGGAGGATATCACATCCTCCTCATCTGTCTGTCCGGCGCAAAGCCGTCTTGTTCCCCGCTCTCTCTCGCAAGGCAAAGGAAAAACACCAATGAACTACGCAACCATCAAAACCAACGACGTGGCAAACGGCCCCGGCGTTCGCGTCTCGCTGTTTGTCAGCGGATGTCGGCATCACTGCAAGGGCTGCTTTAACAGCGAGGCGTGGGATTTTCATTACGGCTGTTTGTTTGATGAAAAAACCGCCGACACCCTTTTGCAGGCGCTTGCCCCCGACTATATCGACGGCATCTCCCTGTTGGGCGGCGAGCCCTTCGAGCCGGAAAACCAGCCGGAGCTGCTGCACCTGCTCCGCCGCATCAAAGCCGAGCTGCCGCAAAAAAGCATCTGGTGCTATACCGGCTTTTGCTTTGAGACGCAGCTGCTTGCAGGCAAGGTCGGTGATCCCGCCGTGTGCCGTGCCCTGCTCTCCTGCATCGACGTGCTGGTCGACGGGAAGTTTGAGGAGGACAAAAAGGATCCCTCTCTGATCTTTCGCGGCTCCTCCAATCAGAACATCATCGACGTTCCCGCATCGCTGGCACAGCAACGAACCGTGCTGCTGCCCGGCGTCTGGAAGAGAACCATGGGCAGCGGTAACATTTACGACGCATAAGGAGAAGACAGATGCAGCCGCAGGAAATTCAAATCGGCAGATACAGGCATTTCAAGGGCAACGAATACCGGGTGCTGTACCTTGCCAAGCATTCGGAGACGCTGGAGGACATGGTGGTGTATCAGGCGCTGTACGGCGACGGCGGAATTTGGGTGCGCCCGGCACGCATGTGGAACCAGACCGTGGAGCACGACGGCAAAAAAGTACCCCGCTTTGCCTATATCGGCCCTTAAAGCCGCTTGCAAAGCCGGGCATTTCCCCATAATCAGCAATTCCCCGCGCGCAGGCAAAGCCGCCTGCAACCGCGGGGAATGTTTCTTTTTGACAGCTTTTGCAACGAAAGCCGTTTTTTCGCAATTTCCGTCCGTCCGTGCACACCATACCCTGCTTTCATGCCGCGCAAAATGTCAGGTGTGCTCCGGCACGATCGTGCCGCCGCCTAAAACCGCGTCTCCGTCATAGAGCACCGCCGCCTGACCGGGTGTAACGGCGCGCTGCGGCGCATCAAAACGGATATGAACCGCGTCCTCTCCCGTCGGCGTCACTTCCGCCCACTGCTCCGGCTGCCGGTAACGGATTTTCGCGCGGCAGCGGAACGCCTGCCGCGGCGCCTGTCCGCTGATCCAATGAAACTCTCTGACATACGCATCCGCTGTATATAAATCCGCACTCTCACCGAGCACAACCTCGCCGCTTTGCGGATGAATGCCGCACACATAGAGCGGCTGCGGCGCGCTGATGCCAAGCCCCCGGCGCTGCCCGATCGTGTAATGAATCACACCCCTGTGCCTGCCGAGCACCCGCCCCTGCAGATCCAAAAAGTTGCCGGGCAGGGCGCTTTTTCCGCTGTATCGCTCAATCACTGCGGCATAATCGCCGTCGGGCACGAAGCAGATGTCCTGGCTGTCCGGCTTGTCCGCGTTGACAAATCCGCTCTGCTGCGCCATTGCGCGCACCTCGCTTTTCCGATAAGTGCCGAGCGGAAAGCGCGTGTGTGCCAGCTGCTCCTGTGTCAAGGAATATAAAACATAGCTTTGATCCTTCGTCTCATCCACCGCTTTTTTGAGCACATATGCGCCGTTTTCTTCTTCGATTCTCGCATAATGACCGGTGACGATGCAATCGCAGCCGAGCAGCTTCGCCCGCTCATACAGCTTGTCAAATTTCATAAAGCGGTTGCAGTCGATGCAGGGGTTGGGCGTCATCCCCTGCTCGTATGCGGCCACAAATTTTCCGATCACCTTTTCCCGGAAGTCGTCAACAAAATTGAATACATAAAACGGCATGTGCAGCCCATAGGCAACGCTTCTTGCATCCTCGACGTCGCTCAGCGCGCAGCAGGTGCGCGTGCGTGCCGACTCCTCCGCGTCGTTCTGATACAGCTTCATGGTGCAGCCGATACAGTCATACCCCGCTTCTGCCGTCAGCTTTGCCGCAAGGGAGGAATCCACCCCGCCGCTCATCGCAATCAGCGCCTTCTTTCTCATTCGCACTCCGCCTTTCCCGCCTGATTGTTTTCTCCCGCATCCACTTTCTCTGCGCGGCGGCTGCCATCTCTGCGCGCGGCATCCTGCACACGCTTTGCATCCCCCACGTCTGTCACAATGCGGTATCCCGCCGACTGCACGCGCCGTTCCAGGCATCCGCGGCACTGCGCCGCCTCTTCCCCGGTGCAGATTTTATGATCATATAGCGCATACTGCTTTCGCACGGCAACCGGCGAAAGATTCGGCATCACGACATTGGCGCCCGCCCGCAGTCCCATTTCGCGTCCATTGGGATGCGCCGTGCCAAGCGCCGTGGTTGCAGGAATCAGCGCACCGGGAAACATCAGGCGCAAAACGGCAATCAGCCGCAGCGTCAGGGCAAGGCTTCCGTCAGGATAAGCGGAAAACGGCGTATCGGCGTGTGTAAGATACGGTCCGATCCCGATCATATCCGGCTGCAGCTGCTGCAAAAAGCGCAGATCCTCGATCAGATGATCCGTTGTCTGCCCGGGAGACCCGACCATAAAGCCAGAACCGACCTGATAACCGATTTCCTTCAAGTCAAACAAACACTGCTTGCGCCTTTGCAGCGACATCTGTGCCGGATGCAGCCGGCGGTAATGCGCCGCATTCGCCGTCTCATGGCGCAGCAAATAGCGATTCGCGCCCGCTTCAAAATAGGCGCGGTAGCTCTCCTTTGATTTTTCCCCGATTGACAGCGTGATGGCACATGCGGGAAATTGCCGTCTGATGGCAGAAACAATCTCACAGATCATCCCGTCCGTGTAATACGGATCCTCACCACCCTGCAGAACAAAGGTGCGAAAGCCCAGGCGGTACCCCTCCTCGCAGCACGCAAGGATTTCTTCCCCGCTCAAACGGTAGCGCGTCAGATTTCTGTTGCCGTGCCGAATCCCGCAGTAATAGCAGTTGTTGCGGCAATAGTTGGTGAATTCGATCAGACCGCGCAGATACACCGCATCCCCGTAGTTTTCCCGGCGCACGGCGTCCGCCCTTTCAAAGAGTGCTTCGTCCGCCTCCCCGTCCTCCAAAAGCTGCCGCAGCAGCCCGTCGGGAAGATCCTGCCCCCGCGCCAATGTGTCAATCCGTTCAGACGCTCTCATAGACCTCCTCGCAGCTTCTCATCGCCAGAATGGTGTCCCGTATCAGCTCTTCCAGCGACCAGCCGAGCATTTCAGCGCCGCGCGCGATCACCTCACGGGAGCAGCCGGCGGCGAAATTTGCACTCTTATACTTTTTCCACACAGACTTGTATTCCAGATCGGAAACGCTCTTGGAGGGACGCATCAGCGCAACCGCGCCGATCAGCCCGGTCAGCTCGTCCACCGCGTACAAAACCTTTTCCATTTCATGCTCCGGCGGGATGTCAACCGTCAGACCGTATCCGTGGCTGGCAACCGCGTGAATCAGCCGCTCGTCCGCACCGTATGCGCGGAGGAGTTCCTGCTCCTTGATACAGTGCTGCTCCGGGTATTTTTCAAAATCCAGATCATGCAGCAGCCCCACAACGCCCCAAAAGTCCTCCTCCTCGCCGTATCCGAGTTTTTGGGCAAACCAGCGCATCGTGCCCTCCACGGTCAGTGCATGCCGGATATGAAACGGCTCGGTGTTGTACGCCCCAAGCCACGCAAGCGCCTCTTCTCTTGTCGGAATCATTGCAATCTCTCCTTTTGTTTATTTTGAAAATGACGGTTTTGCCGCAGGCACAGCACGGACTCCGATGATCCGTTTATCATCGGAGTCCGTCGCATCTCATATCAAATCAGTCTGCAAACAACGGGGTCGACAGATATCTGTCTCCGGTATCAGGCAGCAGAACGACGATGGTTTTTCCCTCGTTTTCCGGGCGCTTTGCCAATTCAATGGCAGCCCATGTCGCCGCGCCGGAAGAAATGCCCACCAGCACGCCCTCGCTCTTGCCGATCAGCTTGCCGGTTGCAAACGCGTCCTCGTTGGACACCGGGATAATCTCATCATAAATCTTCGTGTTCAGCACATCCGGCACAAAGCCCGCGCCGATGCCCTGAATCTTATGCGCACCGGCAACACCGGTGGAAAGCACAGCCGAAGTGGCAGGCTCCACAGCGACCACCTTGACAGACGGCTTTTTCGATTTCAGATATTCGCCGACGCCCGTCACCGTTCCGCCCGTGCCGACTCCGGCAACAAAGATGTCAACCGCGCCGTCCGTGTCCGCGTAGATTTCGGGGCCGGTGGTCTCCCGGTGTGCCTCGGGGTTCGCCGGGTTGACAAACTGACCGGGGATAAAGCTGTTCGGCGTCTCCGCGGCAAGCTCCTCCGCCTTGGCAATCGCCCCCTTCATGCCCTTGCTGCCGTCCGTCAGGACAAGTTCTGCGCCGTATGCCTTCATCAGCTGTCTGCGCTCAACCGACATGGTCTCGGGCATTACGATGATAATCCGATAGCCCTTTGCCGCCGCCACGGCAGCCAGACCGATTCCGGTGTTGCCCGAGGTCGGCTCGATGATCACAGAGCCGGGCTTTAACTGTCCGCTCTGCTCCGCCTTCTCGATCATCGCCTTGGCGATACGGTCCTTGACAGACCCGGCGGGATTGAAGTATTCCAGTTTTGCGACGATTTTTGCTTTCAGGTTCAGTGCTTTTTCAATATGGGTCAGCTCCAAAAGCGGTGTTTTTCCGACCAGCTGATCCGCAGATGTATAAATGTTAGACATGATAAATTCCTCCGATTTCTTTTTTTATAACGATATATTTGACGAAATTGTGCCGCCGTCGCCGTCAGCGCCGCGGCAGATCCCGGTGGCAAGCGCCCTGCCCGCGCATCGCACAAGCAGTGCAAACCGTGTCCCGACATCGTCCGAATCGGAAGTTGGCTCTGAGGAGCCGTTCAAAATAATGCTTCATTCATCTGTCACCTTCTCTGAATGGATCAAAATAGATCGGTCGCAAAATACCTCCGCCGACCCGTGCGTGGGAAAGATTCCGCCCGCCCCGCCCCGGATTTTGCCTTTCCTGCGGCGCGGCGGCGTGCATTTCGTCAGCACGGTCTGCTTCTTTTTTACTACTTACCTACCTGTTTGGTTGGTTGTATTATAGCACACTTCCCAT